>JAHEXO010000527.1 GCA_023252065.1 Nocardioides sp.
GTCGGTGTTGATGGCGATGAACTCGACGCCCTTGAGCCCGACCTCGATCATCCGGTTGATGGCGTTGACGCCACCACCACCGATGCCCACGACCTTGATGATGGCCAGGTAGTTCTGCGCTGCTGCCACGGTTCAAGCCTCCGGTGGTCGGCCCGCCGGCCGGTCGGCCTGGCGGACGCTTCTCTCACCCGCGCAAGGCGGGCGACTGTCGGTGGGGAAGTCCTCGAGGCTGTGTCATGAACCGTAACCCTGAAGTAGAGGGTTATAGTTATGTCAACCTCGTGTTGGCGACGACGTTAGGGACAACCCCGCGCCGATCCGCGCAGACACGCCGCGGGTCGGGCGAGCCTCCGGAGAAAACGTGGAACCCATCGTCGGTACGCCGGGCGGGTCGGCGATCTGTTCCGCATCTTCCTCGGGCCCCTCCCCCGGCGCCCATGCGAGGCCCCGGCCCACTAACTGGCATACAGACCGTTGTTCGAGCATCGCCAGAACGACGGTCTGTATGCCACTTAGTGCTCAGCGGGGGCTGGTGACCGGCTGGCCGGGGACGCTCACGTCGTAGGTGTGCGCCGGCTGGTGGAGCAACTGGGTCAGCACCTCGGCCTTGAGGGGTGACTGGGCGTCGCTCCCCCAGACCACCACCGCCCCCTTGCGCATCACCAGCGAGATCTGGTCGAGGCCGGCGACCTGGACGTGGTCGACCCGGCCCGCGAGGCCCGGGGGCAGGGCGGCGATGACGCGGGCTGCTTGCGACAGGGCCGCGCTGTTGACGCCCTCGGTCGAGACGACCCGCGGGAGGCCGGGAGGGGGCTTGGCGTAGTGGCGGAACAGGACGCCGTCGGTGTCCATCGCCTGGAACCGTCCGTCGAGGGCCACCACGGCGACGGGAGTGCGCTCGGTGACCTTGATCAGTACGCCGTCGGGCCAGTCGCGCGAGACGTCGACGCGGCGTACCGCGGCCAGGGCTGCCACCCGGGCCCGGATCGCTTCGAGATCGAGCTGGACCAGGTGGGCGCCGGCGGGCACGGCGGCGGCGGCCAGCACGCGCTGCTCGGTGAGCTGCGACTCGCCCTGCACGGCGACGTGCTTGACGGTCAGCGCCGAGCTCACGAACACCAGCCAGATGCCGAAGGCGACCAGCGCCACCAGGAGCACCGAGCCGATGACGTAGCGCCAGACCAGCCAGCGGCGCAGCCACTGCCGGCGCTGGAACCGCCGGCGCGACCGGGCATCCGCCTTCGCGGCAGGGTCGCGATCGTCGCTGCCCTTGAGAGGGTTGCGCGGCAGCGTGATCACGCGTCCTCCTCCTGACGACGCAACAGCCCGAGCACCACGGGTCCGACGTCGGTGACGGTACCGGCGCCGAGGGTCAGAACCAGGTCGCCAGGCCGGGCGAGCCCGACAAGTTGTCGCGGGACGTCGTCGAGGTCGGGCACGAAGTGCACGTGCTCGGCCGGCAGCGGTACGGCGTCGGCCACCAGGCGGCCGGTGACCTCGGGGTCGGGCTCCTCGCGGGCGACGTAGACGTCGAGCACGACGACCTCGTCGGCGGCGCCGAGCGCCTGGCCCATGGCGACGCCGAAGATCCGGGTGCGCGAGACGAGGTGGGGCTGGTAGGCCACCACCAGCCGCCCGTAGCCCGCCAGGGCCCGGGCCGCCTGGAGGTCGCCGACGATCTCCGCCGGGTGATGGGCGTAGGAGTCGTAGACCCGCACTCCCCCGGCCTCGCCCTTGTGCTCCATCCGCCGGCCGGTGCCGGTGAACTCCCCGAGCCCGCGGGCCAGGTCGTCGAAGCCGAAGCCGAGACGGAGCCCCACGGCGAGCGCGCCGGCCGCATCGAGGGCGTAGTGGCGGCCGGGCACCTGCAGGACGACCCGGCCGAGCGGCGTACCTCCCCGGCTCGCGTCGAACGACGAGGCGCCGGCGGCGACCTCGAGCCCCGTGAGGCGGACGTCGTGGGCGGCGTCCTCGCCGACGGTGACGACGTCGAGCCCGCGAGCCTGCGCGACCGGCACCAGCGAGGCGGCGCCGGGGTCGTCGGCACACACCACCAGGAAGCCGCCGGCCGGGACCGTCGCGACGAAGTCCGCGAAGGCCGTGTGGTAGGCCTCCTCGCTCCCCCACACGTCGAGGTGGTCGGCGTCGACGTTGGTGACCAGCGCGGCGTCGGGTCCGTAGACCAGGAACGCGCCGTCGCTCTCGTCGGCCTCGGCCACGAAGAGGTCGCCGCTGCCGGCGTCGGCGTTGCGGCCCGTCGCGGCGAGCACTCCACCGATCGCGTACGTCGGGTCGGCTCCGGCCGTTCGGAGGGCCATCGTCAGCATCGAGGTGGTCGTGGTCTTGCCGTGGGTGCCGGCCACCGCGACGACCCGGTGGCCGGCCATCACCGACTTCAGGCCCGCCGAGCGCGGCAGGATCGTCAGGCCGCGCGACCGGCCCGCGAGCACCTCGGGGTTGTCGTCGTGGGCCGCCGTCGTGACGACGAGGGTGTCGGCCTCGCCGACGTGGGCGGCGTCGTAGCCGAGGTGGACGGGGATGCCGAGCTCACGCAGCGCCGGGAGGAACGGTGTGTCGTGGTCGTCGCTGCCGGTCACCGGCACGCCCTGCCGCGCCATGATCCGGGCGATCGCCGACAGGCCGGCGCCACCGATGCCGACGAAGTGCACCCGACCCAGGTCGGCGGCCGGCCGGATGACGTCGGGGACCGGGATCCTCATGGCGTGGCGGCGTCCAGGATCATCCGGGCCAGCTTCTCGTCGGCGTCGAGCGGGATCAGGTCGGAGGCGGCCTCGCCCATGGCGCGGAGCCGAGCGGGATCGGTGAGCAGGGGAACGACGTGGTCGGTCACCCACGCGGAGGTGAGGTCG
>JAHEXO010000054.1 GCA_023252065.1 Nocardioides sp.
TGGCCGAGCACCAGGGCACGCACGGTTCCGTCGTAGGGCGCGGCTGCCCACGGCGCACGCAGCCCGGGCGGGACCGGTGTCGGCCAGGCCGGACGCGGCCCCGGTTCGAGCGCGTCGCGACAGGGCGCGCAGAGCACGCGGCCCGGCCGCTCGCAGCCGACGCAGCGGCCACCGAGCACCAGGTCGTGGAACGCGGTGGCCAGCACGGCTCCAGCCGAGCAGCGCGACCGGGCCGTCGCAACCGGACCGCTCGCGGTTGTGGACGAGCAGCCGGGTCAGCCGGCGTAGGTGATGTGGCGCAGGCCGCGGTAGGGCACCGGCGGCGTGCCGGCCGACTGGTCGAGGTCGACCAGGCTGCGCGGCAGGATCGCGAACGACGTCTGCGCGTCGCCGAGGGACGTGATCGGCGTGGTGACCGGGGAGGTGACCAGGCCCATGACCCGACCCTGGATGTTGCCGGCCCCGGCAGCCCCCTGCTGGCGGGCCAGGTCGATGGTGGCCGTGGAGGCCTCGCTCTGGGTGGTCGACCCGTCGACCGCGATCTGGCGCACCTCGGCGTACTGGTGGGTCAGCTGGTGGAGCACGTAGACGGTCGTGGGCGAGCCCCAGCCGATGTCCGTGATCCGCGGTCCGCCGCCGGCCTGCCACGGCAGCCGACGCGTGTCGGTGGCGCCGAGCACGCCGCCGCGGGCGTCGTACCGGATCCGGGAGACCAGCAGCTGGTCGGCCCGCTCCCCCCGGACGACGGCCACCAGCCGGGAGCCGTCGCGCGAGACCAGGAAGCGCTTGACCTGTTGTCCGCTCACCCCGGCGACGTGCACGAGGTGGTGCTTGCCCCCGATCACGACCACGACGCGAGCGCCTCGGGGAGAGCGCTCGATGTCCCAGAGCCGTCCGGCGAAGTCCCACGAGGGTCGCAGGAGCGGCCCGGCCCCGGCGTACACCTGGTGCACCTCGGAGGCGCCCCGGACCGGCCCCGTCAGCAGGCGGTAGGGGGTGACCCCGGCGATGCGGGTGTCGTCGAGGCTGACCGCGAAGGGGCCGATCCCGACGGCGGCGGTGCCGAAGGGGCCGTCGACGGCGGTCAGGCGCGCAGCCTGCCCGGACACGAGGCGGCCGTTGCGCAGGGCGTAGAGCTGCGCGCTGGCCAGGCTGTCGGTGGGGTCGTAGCGGCGGTAGCCGGAGACGAGGAACGTGGAGCTCCCTGTCGAGTCGGTGACGTGGCGGCCAGCGATGGTGACCTGGAACGTCTTCACCGACGGCTCCTGCCGCAGCGTCCAGGCCAGCTGGGCCAGCATGAGATCGGTGGTCTTGGGCGGCAGCGGACCGGGGTCGGGTCCCTTGAGGGTCACCTGGGCGACGCCCTGGCGCGACACCGTGACGCTCGGGGCCGGCGAGAGTCCCGGCGGGATGAAGCTGCGCGCGACCTGGGAGAGCGAGCTCTGTGGTCCCATCAGCAGTGCGCGGACCAGGAAGGTCGCGAGCTGGTCCCCCTCGGGCAGGTGCACCGGCTCAGGCACCAGGATCCGGCCGGTGGGGTCGAAGAAGTAGAGGGTCGCGGCCTGGAAGTGCTGCTGGTACCACAGCTCCGGGACGATGAACGCGTCCGGCGCCTTCGCGATCCGCCACCGGCCGGGGGCCTCGGGCCGCATCGGGAGGGCGACGGTGGAGTCCGCCGGCGGGAGGCGGCCCTCCCAGTTGCCTCGCGCGCCGAGCGCGTGCGCACCGTGCAGCTGCACGCTCACCCGCAACCCACCGCTGACCGGCGCACTGGTGTAGACGATCGTGCGGGTCTGGGGCCGCCAGTCGCTCTGCGCCTGCCGGGTGAGGAACTTCTTGGCCACCGGGATCTGGATCGGGGTCGCCGTCATCGCGTTGAGGAACCCCTTGACGATCTCCTGCGGGGAGTCGCCGGGGTGCGGCGGCGGCGGGTGGGTGAACGGGCCCTGGACCGTCGTCGCCTCGCCGTTGCCCTTCTCGACCACCACCGGCCCGGTCGTGGGCAGCCGGACGCACGACGACAGGACGAGGGCTGCGGTGAGCGCCAGCAGGGGCCTGGCCAGACGGCGTGCGTTCACACGGGTGCTCACACGACCACCTCGGCCGCATCGTCGGGAACCAGCGGCAGCGGGCTGTGCCGCAGCGGGGTGCCGGCCCGTCGGGGCAGCGTGAGCCGGAACTGCGCCCCCTCGTCGGGCTTGCCCCACGCCTGGAGCCAGCCTCCGTGGAGATGGGTGTCCTCGAGCGAGATCGCGAGCCCGAGGCCGGTGCCACCGCTGGTGCGGGCCCGGGCCGGGTCGGCGCGCCAGAAGCGGTTGAACACCATCGCCGACTCCCCCACCTCCAGCCCGACGCCGTGGTCGCGGACTGCGATCGCGGCCGCCTGCTCGTCGGCCGCGACGGTGACCACGATCTCCCCGCTCTCGGCGTGGTCGATGGCGTTGGTGACGAGGTTGCGCACGATGCGCTCGACACGTCGTACGTCGGCCTCGGCGACGCAGGGCGTGTCGGGGGCGCGGACCACCACGCGCGTGTTCCGCTGGTCGGCGAGCGCGCGGGTGTTGTCGACGACACGACGTACGACGTCGGTGAGGTTGACGTCGTCGAGGTCGAGCGCGGCCGCCCCGGCGTCGAACCGGCTGATCTCCAGCAGGTCGACCAGCAACGTCTCGAAGCGGTCGAGCTCGCGCTGCAACAGCTCGGCGGCACGGGCGGTCGCGGGGTCGAACCCCTGCTTGGCGTCGTAGAGCACCGAGCCGGCCAGCCGCACGGTGGTCAGGGGCGTCCGGAGCTCGTGGGACACGTCGGAGACGAAACGGCGCTGCACCCGGCTCAGCTCCTCGAGCTGGCGGATCTGGCGTTGGAGGCTGGTGGCCATCTGGTTGAACGACGTCGCGAGCCGCGCGAGGTCGTCCTCGCCGGTGACCCGCAGCCGCTCCTGGAGCTGACCGGCGGCGAGCCGCTCGGCGACCCGACGGGCCATCCGGATCGGGGTGACGATCTGGCGGGTCAGCAGCCAGGTGAGGGCGGCGGTGAGTGCCAGCAGCAGGATGCCGGCGGTCAGCAGCGCCCGCTGCACCAGGGCCAGGGTCTGGTCGAGGTCGTCCATCGGGAACAGGTAGTAGAGCGTGTAGTGCGAGTTGTCCGCGGGGATCGTCACCAGCGACCCGACGACGATGCCGGGTGTGCTCGTGGTCCCTCCGCCCGGCTTGTCGGTGACGATTGTCGTGTAGGTCCAGGCGGTGCCGGCCTTGGGCTGGTCGAAGTGCTCGACCAGCGACCGCGGGACGCTCGACTCGTGCAGCAGGGGCGACACCTGGTCGCCGCGGTCGATCAGCGCAGTCCTGCCGCTGCCCGGGCCGGCCATGATCACGCTGAAGCCGCGGGCCACCCCGCTCTGGTAGATCGAGGAGTACAGGTCGGTGGCCTGGGCCGTGGCGTTGGTGTCGGTGGGGGGCGCCGAGTTGAGCGAGGTCGACGCCTGCCGGTTCTCGTTGGCGACCTCGGTCAGCACGGCGGCGACGCGGTGGTCGACCAGGCCCTGCTCGATCTGCCGGAGCAGGAACCAGCCGACGGCGGAGACCACGATCGCCGACAGCAGCAGGGTGCTGACCGCGACCCGGGCCTGGATCGACCGTCGCCAGAAGGTCAGGCCCCGGCGGAGTGCCTCCGGGACGCTGCGTCCCTCACCGGGTGCCGTGCGTGCCATCTCACCACCGTGTCACTGCTGGCCGGACCCGCCGGCCTTGTAGCCCACACCACGGACCGTCAGCACGATCTCGGGGTTCTCCGGGTCGGACTCGACCTTGGAGCGCAACCGCTGTACGTGCACGTTGACCAGCCGGGTGTCGGCGGCGTGCCGGTAGCCCCAGACCTGCTCGAGCAGGACCTCGCGGGTGAAGACCTGCCAGGGCTTGCGGGCCAGGCAGACGAGGAGGTCGAACTCCAGCGGCGTGAGGTTGACCGGCTTACCGTCGCGGGTCACCGCGTGCCCGGCGACGTCGATCGCGAGCGGCCCGATGGCCAGGGTGTCGGCCCCGGGCGCGTCGTTACGGCGTACGCGGGCTCGGATGCGGGCCACCAGCTCCTTGGGCTTGAACGGCTTGACGACGTAGTCGTCGGCGCCGGACTCGAGCCCTACCACCACGTCGACGGTGTCGCCCTTGGCGGTGAGCATCACGATGGGCACACCCGACTCGGCGCGGATCTCCTTGCACACGTCGATGCCGCCCTTGCCGGGAAGCATGAGGTCGAGCAGGACGACGTCGGGCCGGTAGGCGTGGAACTCCTCCAGCGCCTCGTCACCCCGGTCGACGACGTGGGAGTCGAAGCCCTCCTGGCGCAGGACGATCGACAACATCTCCGACAACGACTCGTCGTCGTCCACGACGAGCACGCGCGCTCGGAAGTCCTCGCCTTGGCTCACGGCAGCCATCTTGCCAGTCGAGACTGAGAAATCCCGACGTACGTCGCGGAGCAGGGCTCGCTCAGTAGCGGTACTGGTCGGGCTTGTAGGGGCCCTCGACCGCGACGCCGAGGTAGCTCGCCTGCTCGCCGGTGAGCTCGGTGAGCTTCACACCGAGCGCGCCGAGGTGGAGCCGCGCGACCTCCTCGTCGAGGTGCTTGGGCAGCGTGTAGACGCCGACCGGGTAGTCCTCGGGCTTGGTGAACAGCTCGATCTGGGCCAGCACCTGGTTGGTGAAGGAGTTGGACATCACGAAGCTGGGGTGGCCCGTGGCGTTGCCGAGGTTCATCAGCCGGCCCTCGGAGAGCACGATGATCGAGCGACCGCCCGCGGACTCCGGGAAGGTCCAGACGTCGACCTGCGGCTTGACGTTCTTGCGTTCGACGCTCTCGAAGGCCTCGAGGCCGGCCATGTCGAGCTCGTTGTCGAAGTGGCCGATGTTGCCGAGGATCGCCTGGTGCTTCATCCGCGACATCTGGTCGACGGTGACGACGTTCTTGTTGCCGGTGGCGGTGATCACGATGTCGGCGGTCTCGAGGACGTCCTCGAGGGTGGTCACCTGGTAGCCGTCCATCGCGGCCTGGAGCGCGCAGATCGGGTCGATCTCGGTGATCACGACACGCGCGCCCTGACCACGCAGGCTCTCGGCGCACCCCTTGCCGACATCGCCGTACCCGCACACGACGGCGACCTTGCCGCCGATGAGCACGTCGGTGGCGCGGTTGATGCCGTCGATGAGGCTGTGCCGGCAGCCGTACTTGTTGTCGAACTTGGACTTGGTGACCGAGTCGTTGACGTTGATCGCCGGGAAGAGGAGAGAGCCCTCCTTCATCATGTCGTAGAGCCGGTGGACGCCGGTGGTGGTCTCCTCGGTCACACCGCGGAGCTCGGCGGCGATCTGGGTCCAGCGGTCGTCGCTCTCCTGGAGCGACTTCACCAGGACGTCGAAGACGACCTTCTGCTCATGGCTTGCGGCGGTGGCCGGGTCGGGCGCCTCGCCCTTCTTCTCGGCCTCGACGCCGAGGTGGACGAGCATCGTGGCGTCGCCACCGTCGTCGAGGATCATGTTGGCCTTCTCGCTCTGCCCGTCCTTGGCCGGCCAGATCAGGATCTGCTGGGTGCACCACCAGTACTCCTCGAGCGTCTCGCCCTTCCACGCGAACACCGGCACGCCCTGCGGGTCGTCGACGGTGCCGTGGGGCCCGACGACGACGGCGGCGGCCGCGTGGTCCTGGGTGGAGAAGATGTTGCAGGAGGCCCAGCGCACCTCGGCACCGAGCGCCACCAGGGTCTCGATCAGCACGGCCGTCTGGATCGTCATGTGCAGCGAGCCGGCGATCTTGGCACCCTTGAGGGGCTGGCTGGCGGAGTAGCGCTCACGCATCGCCATCAGGCCGGGCATCTCGTGCTCGGCGAGGGTGATCTCGGTGCGGCCGAAGTCGGCCAGGCTCAGGTCGGCGACCTTGTGGTCCATGAGGTTGTGCCTCCTGCTCGACGGCCGCACGGGGTGCGGCTCTGGAAGGATTCTCAGGTTAGGACTGGCTGCCCTCGTCCGCAGAATCCTCGACGGCCTCCAGTCTTCGACCAGGGAGCCAGCGCATCACGGCGTACCCGACCAGGGCGGCCGGGATGCCGAGGAGCGCCACGAGGGTCGGGAAGCTCAACGCGTGTGCGCCGAGTGCGAACGCGGCGTAGACGGTCAGCGCGATCATCTCCTCGAGGAGGCCGAGCACGCTGGTGACCGTCGCGCGCGCGGGACCGGTGATGGTGTCCTGCAACCGGGTCTCGCCGACGATCATGGCGTTGTTGAGTAGGCCGTAGCCGATCCCGATGGCGACGAAGCCGAGATAGGGCGCGGCCAGCGCACCGGCGGACACCAGTGCCGCACCGACGACCAGGATGCCGCCCACCACCGGACCGCCGAACCGGGCCGTGCGGCCGACGGCTGCCGTCCCGACCACCTGGCCGAGCACGGTGACTGCGAGGAGGAGCGGTACGACGCTGGTGGCGACTCCGTGGTCGCGCGCGACCAGCGGGAAGTACTCGTCGTAGGCCGTGAGCCCCACCATCGCCGCGGCCAGCAGGAGGACGCGGCGCACGTCGGGGTGGTAACGCGACTCTGCGAGGCCGGACCGCAGCATCGCGACGTAGCGCGAAGCGGCCCGCTCGGTCTCGAGCAGGGCGGGCCCCTCGTGCGCGGGTCTCCGGGCGGCGCGCGAGACCGGGAGGGTGGCGGCCAGGGCTCCCTGTCCGACCGCGATCGCCACCGAGACCCAGCCGACCAGCGGGTAGCCGCCCACGGCGAACAGCCAGGCAGCCGCCGCCGTCGCGGTCAGGTTGGCGATCATCGCGCTCGAGTGGGCCCAGCCGATCAATGCCGGGTAGCGCTCCCGTGCGCCGCGGGTGACCAGCTCGTCGTACACCAGGGACTCGAAGGTCCCCGACATCAAGGCGCTGGACAGGCCCCAGCAGACGAAGCCGAGCGCGAAGCCGGCGAACGTCTGCCAGAGCATCCAGGTGGAGAAGCCGACCGCGTAGATCGCGGCGGACAGCACCAGGAGGAGGCGCCGGTCGACGGTGTCGGCCCAGGCGCCCGACGGCACCTCGCAGAGGAAGCTGGTCAGCGACCAGATGATCAGCAGGATCGAGAGGTGCGCGCTGCTGACGCCGTGGTCGACGAACAGCAGCGAGTACACGGCGTAGAGCGGGACCAGGTCGCGCGACGCGTGATAGGCGAGGACGTGCAGGACGAACCGGCGTTCGGGCGTCCTGGGCGGGACTCAAACGTGACCGGAGAAGAAGCGCATGGGCAGGAGGCTAGTGCGAGAGGTGCTGGCGCAGCGAGCCTCTAGCGTCGGGGCATGGAGTCACGAACCGTGGCGGTCGACGGCGTCGCGTTGCACGTCGCGGTGACCGGGCAGGGCCCCGACGTGGTCGTCCTGAGCGGAGGCCCAGGGTGTGTCCACTACCTCGAGCAGGCCGAGCTCTCGCCGCGCGGTCACCGGGCCTGGTTTCCCGAACCCCGGGGCGTCGGGCGCTCCCAGGGCGGGCCTCACGACATGGCGCGGGCGGTCGCGGACCTCGAGGCCGTCCGGGAGGCCGTCGGCGTCGACCGCTGGATCGTGCTGGGCCACTCGTGGGGCAGCGACCTGGCGGTCCGCTACGCGGTCGACCACCCGGAGTCGGTCGCGGCCGTCGTCGGTATCGCTGGTCGGGGACCACAGCGCGACCGCACGTGGTCGGAGGCGTACGAGGCCGGGGTGAGCGCTGAGCCTGCGGTCGAGATCGGCTGGGTGCCCGACGTGCACGCAGCCCTGAGCGCGTCGTTCACCGAGTGGACCCAGAGCCCCGAGCTGTGGCGGCGCCTCGCCGACTGCCAGGTGCCGATGCACCTGATCGCCGCCGATGACGACATCCGCCCGGCTTGGCCGTCGGCGCAGCTGGCCGCGCTCGTGCCCCGCGGTCGCTTGTCGACTGTGCCGAGCGTCCCGCACGACTTCTGGTCCACACATCCGGACGTGTGGAGCCGGACCGTCACCAACGCGTGTGACGCACTGCGCTCCTGAGGTCAGTCGATCCGTGGTCGATATCGGATCCATTTCCGGGTTTGTCCGTGTCGGGGTGGTGGGGAGAATTCGGGTTTGCGGTCTTTGGGGTTGATTCTTATCTGCCATGGTGTGTGGTGGATAACGCGGTGGTGGTGGCCGCAAAGCAAAACGAGGTTGTCGAGCTCGGTCTCGCCGAGGTCGGCCCAGTGTCGGATGTGGTGGGCGTGGCACATCACCGGTGGCCGGTGGCAGCCGGGGAACGCGCAGTGTCGGTCGCGGACCACCAGGGCGTTCCAGATCGGGACGGTCACAGTGCGGGACGCTCGACCGACGTCGAGGACCTCGCCGTGGGCGCCGAGGAGGACGGGGATGACCTCGGCGTCACACGCCAGCCGGCGGACCACGCCGGGTGGGAGGTCGAGGCCCTCGCCGGTCACCGGAAGATCCTGCGCAGCTACGAGGACACCGGCCATCAGGGTGTCGTGGTCGAGGGTGACCACGACCCGGGCACGGGCGCCGTGGGAGTCGGGGATCGTGTCGGTGTCCAGGGCGTGCTGGGCCACCTGGATCAGGGCGTCCCACATCCGGGCACCCCCGTCCCGTGGGTCGTAGACCGGGCCTTCCCCGTCGTGCTCGTCGACGGCCGGGACCGGTGTCGTCAGGGGCAACAGCGCCGCCTTCAGCACCGCGCCGTCCTCGACCGACCCTCGGCCTTTGATCCGGACCCCGCCGGCGCCGTCGTCGGTGACCGCGAGGTACCGGTCGGCGTGCGCGGCCCGGTCCTCCCGGTCCAGCCGGGCCTCCAGCTTCCGGTCTTCGCCGTCGGGGTC
>JAHEXO010000528.1 GCA_023252065.1 Nocardioides sp.
CGAAGATACGCGGAGCGGCACCCATGAACGTCGGCCTGACGACGCCCAGGTTGTCGACGATCTTGTCAACGCGACCGTCGATCGCGGCGGCATAGCCGATGGCCATCTGGGTGGACATCAGCACCTTGCCGAAGGAGTGCGCCATCGGCAGCCAGCGGAACTCGAGGTCCTCCTCGCTCAAGATGTCCTGGGCCTGGATCGCCGAGCCCTCGTAGACCCACGAACGGTGCTGCAGCCGCACGCCCTTGGGCCGGCCCGTCGTACCGGAGGTGTAGATGAGGGTGGCGAGCTGGTCGGGGCGGATCTTCTCCGCCGTCTCCTGCATCACGCCGGGGTGCTCGGCGAGGTAGGTGTCACCCAGCGCACCGAGGTTCTCCAGCCCGATCACCCACTCGCCGTCGGTGGTCCCGTCGAAGGTCACGACCTTGCCCAGGTGGGGCAGCTCCGCCTTGTCGCCCTTCAGCTTGGCGATCTGCTCGTCGTCCTCGGCGAACACGACCCGGCACTCCGAGTCTCTGAGGATGTACGCCGTGTCCTCGGCGTTGGTGGACGGGTAGACGGTGGTGGTCGCGCCACCGGCGCAGGTCACGGCGAGGTCGGCCAGGATCCACTCGTAGCGGGTGTTGGAAGCGATGCCGACCCGCTGCTCGGACTGGAGGCCGAGCGAGAGCAGGCCGGCGGCCAGACGGGCGACCTGCTCGCCCGCCTCGGCCCAGGTGACCGAGGTCCAGGAGTCTCCCTCCGGGTAGCGGAAGGCCTCCTTCCTCGGGCTCCGGTCGACCCGGTCGAGGAACTGGAGAGCGACGTTGGCGACCATCTGGTCGACGAAGCTCGCGTCGGTACTGGTGGACATGTCAGTCACTCCTGGGAGAACGGGGACGGCATCGAACGGCGACCCGAGGCGGGGCTCAATGTAGTTCACGGCCGGAGGCTCAGGTAGGGAACGACGTCCCGACCTGGCCCACCATCTGGCGTCCGAGCACCCGCAGCCGACCCTCGGTGTCGAGCACTCCGGAGTCGCCGGTGTGCAGCCAGCCGCCCTCGACGACGCGCGGGGCGCGGCGGCCGTGGTAGCCCTCCATCAACCCGGGCCCGGAGACCAGGATCTCGCCGTCGTCGGCGATCCGGACGTGGGTGCCGGGCAGCGGGTGGCCGACCGTGCGGCTGCCTCGGTCGCCGGGGAGGGCCAGGGCGACCACGCCTCCGGCCTCGGCGGTGGCGTAGCCCTCCAGCACGGTCACGTCGGCGAGGTCGTAGAAGTCGCCGGTGTCCGAGCCGAGGTCGCCGGTGACCACGAACCGGAGCCGCCCGCCGAACAGCTCCCGCACCTCCGAGAGCACCTTCTTGTCCAGCGACCGGTGACGCCGGGCCAGGCCCGGTGGCACCCGCTCCCCCGCGACCCGCTGCTCCCGGACCTGCCGAGCAGTGTCGAAGGCTCGTTCGGTCGTACGACGCCGCAGCACGCCGCTGCGCTGCTCCCGCTGCACCCGGCCGCGCAGCCGCTCGAGCTGGGGCGGGCTCGCCACCAGCACGGTCGGCCGCACCACCCACAGGGCGTCGGCCAACGCGCTCGTGGCGTCGTCGGCGTCGTCCCGCGGACGTCCAGGGACCAGCGCCAGGGGGCACCCGGAGAGCAGCTGGGCCGCCAGCACCGAGCGGCCGGTCGTGCCGGCCAGCGGGACGGCGCAGCAGAGCAGGTCGCCCTCGTCGAGGAGCCCGAGCATCGACAATGCCGTCGCCTGGTAGGTCAGCGACCCGTGCGAGAGCCGGACGCCGGGAGTCCGGTGTCCCGGGCTGTCCTCCGGAGTCTGGGCCGTGGCGGGGACCAGCGCGGCCAGCCCCTGTCGCCGGATGGCGTAGAGCCGCTGCGGCACCGCACGGGGCTGCTCGGCGAGGTGGTCCTGCCCCAGGGCGAGCAGCCCCTCGAGGGTGAGCACCCGGGGGTCAGGGTAGTCGCCGTCGATCTGGACGACCTTCGTGACGTCGCGGATCCGCGACCGGATCCGCCACAGGGTCCGGACGGCGTCGTAGTCCTCGGCCACCACGATGCGCGCGCCGGACTCGGCCAGCGCCCGTGCGACGTCCTCGTCGGCGGCGGCCGGATCCAGCGGCGTCACCGCGGCGCCGGCCGCCTGCGCGGCGAGGAAGGCGAGCACCCACTCGTAACGGGTCGAGGCGAGGAGGGCCACCCGGTCCTCCACCGCGACGCCGAGCGCCATCAGGCCGGCGGCCAGACCCTCCACGAGCTCGCGGGTCTGCGCCCAGGTCGACTCCTGCCACCCACCACCCTGGACGGGGTAGTAGTAGGCATCCTCGTCGGGCGCCTCGTCGGCCCGCTCGAGGAACATGTGCACGAGGGACCGCGGGCGCCTGTCGATCGCCACCGGGTCGGACTCCACCGGACGCTCCCTCGCTCGCTCGAGTCGTCACTCTAGCGATCAGGAGCCCCACGCCGCCCGAGAACTCAGTCCTGGACCGCCTTGGTGATCGTGATGCACCGGGTGATCCACTCCCGCTCCTCGGCATCGAGCTCGCGGCTCATGCGCTGGGCGTCCTCCACGGCCCAGTTGGCGTTGATGACCATCCGCACGACCACCCAGTCGCGGGCGCGGGCCTCGTCGAGCCCGGCGGCGTCGACCAGGGTGTGGAAGCGGCGTCGTAGGCCCGTGCGGACGTCGTCGGCGAGCTCGTCCCAGCGGTTCCACAGCATCGGCGCGGGCTCGTAGTGGGGGTCGCCCGACATCGGCTTCGGGTCGATCACCAGCCAAGGCTCCCGGTCGCCCGCGAGCACGTTGAAGTAGTGCAGGTCGCCGTGGATGATCCGACCGACGCTCGCTGGGTCAGCGACCAGGTCGCGCACCAGGGAGA
>JAHEXO010000529.1 GCA_023252065.1 Nocardioides sp.
CGCCTCGTCGGCGCACATCGTCAGCCACCGCTCGATGCGTGCCGACGAGTGGTCGGGCCCCTGGCCCTCGTAGCCGTGGGGGAGCAGCAGCACGACGCCGGACTGCTGGCGCCACTTGGTCTCACCCGAGGTGATGAACTCGTCGATGACGGTCTGAGCGCCGTTCACGAAGTCGCCGAACTGCGCCTCCCACAGCACCAGTGCGTCGGGTCGGGCGACGGAGTAGCCGTACTCGAAGCCGAGGGCGGCGTACTCGGAGAGCAGCGAGTCGTAGATGTAGAACTTCGCCTGGTCGTCGGTCAGGGCCGTCAGCGGCGTCCACTCGTGGGCGTTGACCCGGTCGATGATGGTGCCGAACCGCGAGACGAACGTGCCGCGGCGGGAGTCCTGGCCGGCCAGCCGGACTGGTCGGCCCTCCATCAGCAACGATCCGAGCGCCAGGATCTCGCCGGTGCCCCAGTCGATCGGGCCGTCGGCGATGGCGTTGGCGCGACGCTGCAGCTGCGGCATCACCTTGGGGTGGACGGTGAAGCCCTCGGGCGGCGTGACGTAGGCGTCCGCGATCCGCTTCATCACCTCGGCGGTGACGGCGGTCTGCGTGGTGCCCCCGACCTTCTCGGGGTAGTCGGGCACGGTGGTCCACTCGGTCGGGTGGGAGTCGGCCTCGCGCACCTCGGTGAACACCCGCTCCAGCTGCTGCTGGTAGTCCTTGAGGACCTGCTCAGCCTCCTCGATCGTGATGTCACCATGGCCGATCAGGGACTCGGTGTAGAGCTTGCGCACGGAGCGCTTCTGCTCGATCAGGTCGTACATCAGCGGCTGGGTGTACGACGGGTCGTCGCCCTCGTTGTGCCCGCGCCGGCGGTAGCAGACCAGGTCGATGACGACGTCCTTGTTGAACGCCTGGCGGTACTCGAACGCGAGCCGCGCGACCCGGATGCACGCCTCGGGGTCGTCGCCGTTCACGTGGAAGATCGGCGCCTGCACCATCTTGGCGACGTCGGTGCAGTAGAGCGAGGACCGCGACGAGCCGGGCGAGGTGGTGAACCCGACCTGGTTGTTGACGACGAGGTGGATCGTGCCGCCGGTGCGGTAGCCGCGGAGCTGGGACAGGTTGAGGGTCTCGGCGACCACGCCCTGCCCGGCGAACGCCGCGTCCCCGTGGACCAGCAGCGGCAGCACGGGGTAGTCGGCACCACGGTTGAGGACGTCCTGCTTGGCGCGCGCGATGCCCTCGAGCACCGGGTCGACCGCCTCGAGGTGGGACGGGTTGGCCGCTACGGACACCTTGATCTTGTCGCCGAGCCCGGAGAGGAACTCGCCCTCGGCGCCGAGGTGGTACTTCACGTCGCCGGAGCCCTGCACGGTACGCGGGTCGATGTTGCCCTCGAACTCGCGAAAGATCTGGGAGTACTTCTTGCCGACGATGTTGGCCAGCACGTTGAGCCGGCCGCGGTGGGCCATGCCGATGGTGACCTCGTAGAGCCCGATCTCGGCGGCGGCCTCGCAGATCTCGTCGATGACCGGGATCGTGGTCTCGCCGCCCTCGAGGCTGAACCGCTTCTGGCCGACGAACTTGGTCTGCAGGAACGTCTCGAAGGCCTCGGCCTGGTTGAGCTTGAGCATGATCCGCAGCTGCTCCTGGCGAGGAGGCTTGGTGTGCGGACGCTCGACCCGCTCCTGGATCCAGCGGCGCTGCTCGGGATCCATGATGTGCATGTACTCGATGCCGGTGGTGCGGCAGTAGGAGTCGCGCAGGATGCCGAGGACGTCGCGCAGCTTCATGAACGGCCGGCCCTCGCCGCCGAAGCTCCCGGCCGCGAACTCCCGGTCGAGGTCCCACATGGTCAGGCCGTGCGACTCGATCTCGAGGTCGGGGTGGCTGCGCTGGCGGTATTCCAGCGGGTCGGTGTCGGCCATCAGGTGGCCACGGACGCGGTAGGCGTGGATCAGCTCGAGGATCCGGGCCTGCTTGCTGATCTCGTCGTCGTGGGACGTCGCGATGTCGGCCTTCCAGCGGATCGGCTCGTAGGGGATCCGCAGGGCCCGGAAGATCTCGTCGTAGAAGCCGCCCTCACCGAGCAGCAGCCCGTGGAGGCGCTTGAGGAACTCACCCGACTGCGCGCCCTGGATGACCCGGTGGTCGTAGGTCGAGGTGAGGGTCATCACCTTGCTGATCGCGTTGCGGGTGATCGTGAGCTCGGAGGCGCCTTGGTACTCCGGCGGGTACTCCATCGCGCCGACGCCGATGATGGCGCCCTGCCCGCGCATCAGTCGCGGCACCGAGTGGTTGGTGCCGATCGTGCCGGGGTTGGTCAGCGAGATGGTGGTGCCCTGGAAGTCCTCGACGGTCAGCTTGCCGTCGCGAGCCTTGCGGACGACGTCCTCGTAGGCGGTCCAGAACGCCGCGAAGTCCATCGTCTCGGCGGCCTTGATGTTGGGCACGAGGAGCTGACGGGTGCCGTCGGGCTTCTGCATGTCGATCGCCAGGCCGAGGTTGATGTGGGCCGGGGTGATCTGGTTGGGCTTGCCGTCGATCACGTCGAAGCCGACGTTCATCTCGGGCATCGCCTTGAGCGCCTTGACCAGGGCGTAGCCGATCAGGTGGGTGAACGACACCTTGCCGCCGCGGGCGCGGGACAGGTGGTTGTTGATGACGATGCGGTTGTCCCAGAGCAGCTTGACGGGCACCGAGCGCACCGAGGTCGCGGTCGGGACAGTCAGGGAGTCGTCCATGTTGGCGACCGTGCGCGCGGGCGCGCCGCGCAGCACGGTGTACGTCGGCTGGTCGGTCGCCGCGGCCGGGGCGGGCCGCTGCTTCTCCTTGGGCACCGGGCGGTCGGTGCCCTTGGCCGGCTCGGCG
>JAHEXO010000530.1 GCA_023252065.1 Nocardioides sp.
TCATCTTGTCGTGGAGCTGGTCGCGGCCCTTCGGGGGCACGACGCAGAAGACGGGCAGCCCTTCCTCGATCAGCGCGATCGGCCCGTGCTTGAGCTCGCCGGCGGCGTAGCCCTCGGCGTGGATGTAGGCCAGCTCCTTGAGCTTCAGGGCGCCTTCGAGCGCGATCGGGTAGCCGACGTGGCGCCCGAGGAACAGCACCGACTTCGCGTCCTGGAGCTCCTCGGCGAGGGCGTAGAGGTCGTCGGCGCCGTCGAGGATGCGCTCGACGTGACCGGGCATGTCGCGCAGCTCACCGAGCACGCGGGCGATCTCGTCGCCGTAGGACGTGCCGCGGATCTGCGCGAGGTAGAGGCCGAGGAGGTAGGAGGCGATGTCCTGGGTGATGAAACCCTTGGTCGACGCGACGCCGATCTCGGGCCCGGCGTGGGTGTAGATCACCGCGTCGGACTCGCGCGGGATCGTCGAGCCGTTGGTGTTGCAGACCGCCAGCACCTTCGAGCGCTGCGCGCGGGCGTGCCGGATCGCCATCAGCGTGTCGGCGGTCTCGCCCGACTGGCTGATCGCGACGACGAGCGTCGACCGGGTGAGGATCGGGTCGCGGTAGCGGAACTCGTGGGCCAGCTCGACCTCGCAGGGAATGCGGGTCCAGTGCTCGATGGCGTACTTCGCGACCAGCCCGGCGTAGAACGCCGTCCCGCACGCGATGATGATGATCTTGTCGACCTCGCGCAGCTCGTCGTCGGAGATCCGCACCTCGTCGAGCTGGAGCCGGCCCTGGGCGTCGTGCCGGCCGAGCAGGGCGTCGGCGATGGCCCGGGGCTGCTCGAAGATCTCCTTGCGCATGAACCAGTCGAAGCCGTCCTTCTCGGCGGCCGACAGGTCCCAGTCGACGTGGTAGCGGGTGCCCTCGGCCGGCCGTCCGTCGAAGCCGCGTACGTCGACGCCGTCGCGGGTGATCGTCACGACCTGGTCCTGGCCGAGCTCGAGCGCCTCGCGGGTGTGCTCGATGAACGCCGCCACGTCGGAGCCGATGAAGTTCTCCCCCTCGCCGATGCCGACCACCAGCGGTGAGTTGCGACGCGCGGCGACGACCCGCGACGGGTCCTCCGCGTCGACCGCGACCAGGGTGAACGCGCCCTCGAGGCGGCCGCAGACCGCGACCATGGCGTCGGTGAGGTTGTCGGACCGGCCCAGCTCCGACTCCAGCAGGTGGGCGGCGATCTCGGTGTCGGTCTCCGACCGCAGCTCGTCACCGGCGGCCTCGACCTCGGCGCGGAGCGCGGCGAAGTTCTCGATGATGCCGTTGTGCACCAGCGCCACCCGGCCGCGGTTGCCGAGGTGGGGGTGGGCGTTGAGGTCGTTGGGCGCGCCGTGGGTCGCCCACCGGGTGTGCCCGATGCCGGTGGTCGAGCCCGCCAGCGGCGAGTCGGCCAGCTCCTTCTCGAGGTTGGCCAGCTTGCCGGCCTTCTTGGCCCAGAGGATCGCGTCGTCGGCGACGAGAGCCACGCCGGCCGAGTCGTAGCCGCGGTACTCCAGCCGGCGGAGCCCCTCGATCACGACGTCCTGGGCCTGCTTGTCCCCGACGTATCCCACGATGCCGCACATGGGCCGGAGTCTATCGGCGGGGCCGTGCCGCCCCGACGCCCGTGAGGTCGGCCTGCAACAATCCCGGCCATGTCCACCGCGGCGGCCAAGGCGGTCAACGGCGGCGAGCCCTCGCCGTACGTCGAGCTCGACCGCGACGCCTGGGCGGCGCTCGGCGAGCACGTGACGCAGCCGCTGACGGCCGAGGAGATCACCCGGCTGCGTGGCCTCGGCGACCAGCTCGACCTCGACGAGGTGGAGCAGGTCTACCTCCCGCTGTCGCGGCTGCTCAGCCTGCGGGTGAAGGCCGCCCGGCGGCTGCACCGCAAGCAGGAGGAGTTCCTGCACCGCCCGCAGCCGCCGCGCACACCGTTCGTGATCGGCCTCGCCGGCTCGGTGGCGGTCGGCAAGTCGACGACCGCCCGCGTGCTCGCGCAGATGTTGGCGCACTGGCCCGAGCACCCCAACGTCGCGCTGGTCACCACCGACGGCTTCCTCTACCCCAACACCGAGCTCGAGCGCCGCGGCATCCTGCAGCGCAAGGGCTTCCCCGACTCCTACGACCGCCGCGCGCTGCTGCGGTTCGTGGTGGACATCAAGTCGGGCAAGGACGAGGTCGAGGCGCCGACCTACTCCCACCTCGTGTACGACGTGGTGCCCGACGACCCGGTGGTGGTGCGCCACCCCGACATCGTGATCATCGAGGGGCTCAACGTGCTCCAGCCGGCGCGGGTCACCGAGGACGGGCGCGCGGGACTGGCACTGAGCGACTTCTTCGACTTCAGCGTCTACGTCGACGCGGCCACCTCCGACATCCGGGCGTGGTACGTCGAGCGGTTCCTGCGGCTGCGCAAGACCGCGTTCGCCGACCCCGCGTCGTACTTCCGCCGTTACGCCGTGCTGTCCGCCGACGAGGCGACCGCTACGGCCGAGGAGATCTGGGACAGCATCAACGGCCCCAACCTCGAGCAGAACATCAAGCCCACCCGCTCGCGCGCCACCTTGGTGCTGCGCAAGGACCGCGACCACTCGGTGCGCTACGTGAGGCTGCGGAAGCTGTGACGGCGCTGCGACACCCGGGCTGGTGGAGGGACGCCGTCGTCTACCAGGTCTACCCACGCTCGTTCATGGACTCCGACGGCGACGGCATCGGTGACATCCCGGGCATCACCTCCCGTCTGGGCCATCTGGCGCTGCTCGGCGTCGACGTGCTGTGGCTGAGTCCCGTCTACCGATCGCCGATGGACGACAACGGCTACGACATCAGCGACTACGAG
>JAHEXO010000055.1 GCA_023252065.1 Nocardioides sp.
AGGATCACCGATGACCCGCCCACCAGCACCTCGTGCGCGACCCAGATCATGCGGCCCTCGAGGATGTCGCGACGGCCCTGGGCGTCGCTGTGCCCGAACAGCGGCGCCATCCACTCGTCGGGGGTGAGCCGCAGGATGGAGTGCTCGTCCGCCAGCTCCTTCGCACGCGTGGTCTTCCCGGCGCCCGGCAGGCCCACCGTCAGGAACAGCGTCGGCTGGAGCAGGGCCACGGAGAGACTGTGGGCTGCCTCCTGTTCTCAGGCAAGTCCATTACGCCCCGCGGCTCGCGGGGTGCTCCGCTGGTTGAGGAGCTCGCGCTGGCGAGCGTCTCGAAACCACGCGGACCCCTCCACCCCATCCGCCCGTCCGCGGTGGGAGTCAGGTGAGGGCGGTGCGGAGGCGGGTGGGGTCGACGCGCCAGAAGTCGTGCTGCTTGCCGTCGACGAAGGTCACCGGGATCTCATGGCCGAACCGACGCTCCAGCTCGGGGTCGTCGGCGATCGAGATCTCGTCGTAGGACTCGCCGAGCTCGCGGCAGACCCCCTCGACGACGGCGCGGGCGTCGTCACAGAGGTGGCAGCCTGGCCGGGCGTAGAGGGTGACGCGCGCGGTCATTCCAGCAACCCCAGCGCACGGCGGCGTTCCATGCCGCGCAGGCGGCCCTTCTGCACCTTGCCGGTGACCGTCAGCGGCAGCTCGTCGACGACCTCGACCCGCGAGGGCCGCTTGAAGCGGGCGAGCCGCAGCGCACAGTGCTCGCGTACGGCGTCGGCGACCGCCGCGGGATCGGCGCCGTCGGCGGGGCGGACGTAGGCGACGACGGCCTCCCCGGTCGTGTCGTCGGCGACCCCGATCACCGCGGTCTCAGCGACGACCGGCAGCTCGCGGATCACGTCCTCCACCTCGATCGGGTAGACGTTGAAGCCGGAGACGATCACCAGCTCCTTGAGCCGGTCGACCAGGAAGAGGTTGCCCCACTCGTCGAGGAAGCCGATGTCGCCGGTGCCCCACCAGCCGTCCTCGTCGGGGCCGCCGGCGCCGTCGGGCCAGTAGCCGCTGAACATGTTGGCGCCCCGGATCCAGATCTCGCCCGGGTCGTCGCCGTCGGGCTCGTGCCCCAGCTCGTCGAGGAGCTTGATGTCGATGCCGGGCAGGGCCGCGCCGACCGAGCCGACCCGGGGCTCGGTGCTGCACAGGGTGCTGGTGACGATCGGCGAGGCCTCCGTCAGCCCGTAGCCCTGGTGCACGGGTACGCCGGTGGCACCGGCGAACTGCTCGATCAGCTCAGCCGACAGGGGCGCAGACCCCGACAGCATCATCCGCACCGGGCCGAGCCGCTCCCGGAGATGGTCCTCCGGGAGCCAGTAGGCGAACACCGGCGGCGCGACCGGTACGACGCTCACGGCCTCGTCGTCGATCAGGTCGAGCGTCGCACCGGGCTCGAAGCGCGCCACCAGAACGAGCTTCGCCCGCCGCCGCAGGACGCCGCCGAGGACGGCGTTCAGGCCGTAGACGTGGAAGAGCGGGAGCACGCCGAGCACGACGTCGTCGCCGTGGATCATCGGCGGTTCGACCTGGGCTGCCTGGTCGATGTTGGCGAGCAAGGCACGGTGCGTGAGCATCGCCGCGCGCGGGCGGCCCGACGTACCACTCGTGTAGAGCAGGCATGCCAGCTTCTCCGGGTCAGGCAGCGGCGGTACGGGCCGCGCGGCGGTCGCCCGCAGCGCCTCGTAGGGCTGTTCGTCGCCCTCCGGCGCCGCGCCCACGACGTAGACCCGAGGCACGAACGCACGGGCGAGCAGGTCGGCGTCGAGCTCACCGCCCTCGACGGGTTCGCCGGCCAGCGCCGCCCGGAGCAGCTCCAGGGCCTCGCGCACGGTGCCGATGGTCTCGTCGTCGGCCACCACGACCCGGCAGCCCGAGTCGGCCGCCATCCGGGCCAGCTCGCCGGCGGTCGCGCGCGGGTTGACCGGTACGGCGACGACCTGCGCCCGGAGGACCCCGAGGTAGGAGGCCACGAACTCGATCCGGTTGCCCAGCGCGAGCAGCACCCGCTGACCGGCCACCAACCCGGCGGCCCCGAGCCCGGTGGCGATCCGCGCGACCTCGTCCTCGAGCGCAGACCAGGTCACGCTGCGCCCACCGGCCTCGACGACGGCGAGCATGTCGGGCCGGTCGGCCGCTGCTTCGGCCACGAGCGAGGACACGTCGTGGGTCGCGGGCATAGGGGCGATCCTAGGCACAGCGGACAGGACCCGAGCCCGGCATCCGTCGATCGTCCGTCGATAGGGTGCGGTGGTGACCCCGCCGGAGAAGCGCCGTCCGCTCGACCTCCAGCAGCGCTCGAGACTGGCCGGTGAGGCCTCCGCGGCGGCCGCAGAGGTCGAGCGGGCACTGGCCACCCCGGCGGACCCGACCGCAGCGGCGTTCTTCGACGTCGACAACACGATGATGCAGGGCGCCAGCATCTTCCACTTCGCCCGCGGGCTCCACCGCCGTGAGTTCTTCACGACCAAGGAGATCCTCTCGGCGGCGTGGAAGCAGGCCTACTTCCGGATCGTCGGTGTCGAGGACCCCGAGCACGTCGCGAAGGCGCGTGCCTCGGCGCTGTCCTTCATCGCCGGCCACCAGGTCGAGGAGCTGCAGAGCCTCAGCGAGGAGATCTTCGAGGAGGCGATGGCCCAGCGGATCTGGCCCGGCACCCGCGCCCTGGCCCAGCTCCACATCGAGGAGGGACAGCGGGTCTGGCTGGTCACCGCCGCCCCGATCGAGATCGCCCAGGTCATCGCCCGCCGGCTCGGCCTGACCGGCGCTCTCGGCACCGTCGCGGAGCACGAGAACGGCGTCTACACCGGCCGCCTGGTCGGCGACATGCTCCACGGTCCGGCCAAGGGCGAGGCGATCAAGGCTCTCGCCGCCCGGGAGGGGCTCGACCTCGAGCGGTGCTCCGCCTACTCCGACTCCTTCAACGACCTCACCATGCTCTCGATGGTCGGCCACCCGGTCGCGATCAACCCCGACGCCCGGCTGCGGGCCTACGCCAAGCAGCAGGGCTGGCGGATCCGCGACTACCGCACCGGCCGCAAGGCCGCCCGGCTCGGGCTCGTGACGGCCGCCGGCGCGGGAGCGATCGCCGGCGCGGCCGCCGCCGGAGCCGCCGTACGACGCCGCCGCTGAGGGCACCGGACCGGCCTCGCCGGATTACCCCTGCCTCGGACGGGGCATAACCTGTCCCGAACGCCAATGGGGTGCTCGGGAGGGACCAAGCCATGACGTGGGGCCACCGCCACGACACGGCCCGCGGGTTGGAGGACCTGCGCGCGGCCGTGCTCGGCGTGCTCGGCGCGCGGCCGTGTCCCGCCGGTGTCCCTTCCTGGATGCTTCTGAGCGAGGCCGCCGTCGGCGGTCCGCGCCCCGACGGTCGCTACGACGACTCCGACCGGGCGGCGTCGTCGGAGCAGAGCGAGTCGGAGCGCCACCGGCTGATCGCCCTGGTCGAGCTGGCCCGCAACGGCGACGCCGAGGCGTTCGGCCAGCTCTACGACCACTACCACCCGTCGGTCTACCGGTTCGTCTACTGGCGCACCCGCTCGAGCAGCCTGGCCGAGGACCTCACCTCCGAGACCTTCCTGCGGGCCCTGCGCAACATGTCCGGCTTCCGCTGGCAGGGCAAGGACTTCGGCGCCTGGCTGATGACCATCGCGCGCAACCTGTGCACCGACCACTTCAAGGCCGGCCGCACCCGCCTCGAGCTCACCACCGACGACATGGGCCTCCACGACGACGCCGCCGACGGGGGCCCGGAGGACACCGTCCTGGCCGGCCTTGCCCACGAGGTGCTCCTCGACGGGCTGCGTCAGCTCTCAGACGAGCAGCGCGACTGCCTGATCATGCGGTTCCTCCAGGGCCTCAGCATCGCCGAGACCGCAGCGGTGCTCGGGCGGAGCGAGGGCGCCGTCAAGCAGCTGCAGCTGCGAGGCGTGCGCAACCTCGCCAAGCTCGTGCCGGAGGGGTGGCGCGATGCGTGAGTCCTCCCTCGGAACGGCGGCCGTAACCCCGGCCGTCGCCGCCTCGTTGACCCGAGTGTCCGGCATCCGCCGCGACAGTCATGAGCCAGGACGGTCAGCGTGATCAGGGGGCGCAGCGCACAGCAGTTCCACGACCTCGTCGAGGGCGAGGCGGAGCGTGCCCGCACACCTGAGTACGCCGACCTCCTCGACGTCGTGGGCAGCCTGCGCGCCATGCCGGACCCGACGCCCGACCCGGCGTTCGCGACCGCCCTTCGCCAACGGCTGGTGTCCGAGGCGCAGACCGTGCTCCGCGACGCCGCCGACGAGCGCCACGTGACCGAGGCACGGCTGCGGCTCGGCGGCGACACGTCGACCCGGCGCCCGGCCTCGGCTCCCGTACGCCGTCGCCGCCGGGCCGCCGCGGCCGTCGCCGGCGTCGTCCTGGTCGGCAGCAGCGCGACGATGGCCGTCGCCGCCCAGCACGCCCTGCCCGGCGACCCTCTCTACCCGCTCAAGCGCGGGATCGAATCGGCCCATGCCCAGCTCACCTTCGACCGGGCAGCCCGGGGCCGGGTGCTGCTCGACAGCGCCTCGACCCGCCTCGACGAGGTGGAGCAGCTCAGCAACGACGGCGCGAGCGCCGCGCAGGTCGGCCAGACCCTCGACGCGTTCAGCCGCGAAGCCGTGGCCGGAGCCGACCTGCTGGTCGCCGACTACCAGGCGACCGGCGACCGGTCGTCGATGACGACCCTGCGCACCTTCACCGCGACCAGCATGGCCCGCCTGCACGCGCTCCAGCCGACGGTGCCGGCCGGGTCCCTCGACGACCTGCTCCAGGCCGCCCAGGCCCTCGACCAGGTCGAGCAGGTGTCGGTCCACGCCTGCTCGAGCTGCGACGGCCCGCTGATCGGCTCGGTGCCGCCGGTGCTCACCCAGGCGCTCCAAGCCACGGTCGACCCGTGGCAGGTCGGCACCCCGCCTGCGCACGACCACGGCAGGCACCACGCCACCGACGGTGGCATCGTCCTGCCGCAGGTCGGCGGTGACCTCCCGCCGGCGAGCGTGACCGACCCCGGCCAGACCGGGCTCGAGCCCCTCGCGCCGACCGCGGGCGACGTCCAGCACACCCTGCAACACCTGACCGGCGGGCTGACCGACGGCAAGCAGCACGACCTCGGCAGCACCGTCACCGACACCACGAGCAACCTGCTTGACGCGGTCGGTGCCGTCGGCAACACCGTGACCGGCACCCTCAGTGACACCGTCAACGGCGTGGCCAGCCTGCTGCCGAGCGACCTGCCCAGCGACCTGCCGAGCGGCCTGCTGCCCTGAGCGAGGTCCTCCGATCCGGCGGAGCCGGAATGGAGGACCGCAGCGCGCTCGCGCAAGCCGTGTCAGCCGCTGCCGGTCAGCGCCAGACGGACGAGCGCTCCACGAGCAGGCTGTAGAGGGACTGCTGGATCGTCTCGCGCACCTGGTCGGTGACGTTGAAGACCAGCATCGGGTCGTCGGCCGCGCCGGGCTCGTACTCGTCGGTGCGGATCGGCTCGCCGAACTCCATCAGCCACTTCGACGGCAGCGGCACCATGCCGAGCGGGCCGAGCCAGGGGAAGAACGGCGTGATCGGGACGTAGGGGATGCCGAGCAGCCGGGCCAGGGCCGGGATGTTGCCGACCAGCGGGTAGATCTCCTCGGCCCCCACCACCGACAACGGCACGATCGGGACGCCGGTGCGCAGTGCAGCCGCGACGAAGCCGCCGCGGCCGAACCGCTGGAGCTTGTAGCGCTCGCTGAACGGCTTGCCGATGCCCTTGAACCCCTCGGGCCAGACCCCGACCAGCTCGCCGCCGCCGAGCATCCGCTCGGCGTCCTCGTGGCAGGCCAGGGTGGCGCCGCCCTTGCGGGCGATGCTGCTGACCACGGGCATCCGGAAGACCAGGTCGGCGCCGAGCGGGCGCAGGAACCGGCCGGTCTCCTCGTGGATCGTGTACATCGTCATCAGGCCGTCCATCGGCAGCGTGCCGGAGTGGTTGGAGACCACCAGCGCACCGCCCTCGGCCGGGAGGTTGTCGAGACCGCGGGCGTCGATCCGGAACCACTTCTCCGCCAGCGGCTTGAGTGAGGCGAGCAGGAGCCGCTCGGCGACCTCGGGGTCGAACCCGTATTCGTCGACCTCGTAGTCGCCGGTCAGCCGGCGACGCAGGAACGCGAGAAACCGGGCGAGCTGGGGCTCCCAGTCGTCGCCGAGCACCTGCGTGGCGGCCGACTGGAGCGCGGCCAGCCACTCCGCGGGGTTCACGTCGGCGAACGGCGAGCGGTCGCGGGTCGTGGTCGGACGGCGTACGTCGGTGACCGGGATCTCGGCGGAGTCGGCGGCGCGCTCGTCACTGGCGCGCTGCGAGCGCGGCTCGGCCTTACGGCGCGGGGCGGCGTTGCAGGCGAGCGTGCGCGAGGCCTTGGACGGCCGGGCGCTGCCGGTGCCGCGACCGGGGCGGCCGCCGGTGCCGATCGGGATGACCTCGGCGTCAGCCACGGCTCACTCCTGACTCGGGGACCGGCAGGGTCGAAGCGAGGCCGCCGACGACGCGCTCGACCGGTCCGGGCCGGTGACCGATGGCGGTGGCGAAGTCGGCGAACGCCTGGGCGGTGGTGTAGTCCGGCTCGAAGCCGAACATGGTCCGCATCCGGGTGGTGTCGATGCCGCGGCCGAAGGTCAGGAAGCCGAGCTGCTCGGGGCTGAAGTCGGCCATCCGCGCCGACTTCAGGGCCGAGGCGATGCCTCCGACGGCCGGGCGCGGGAGGGCGACGGCGGGCTTGCGGAGGCGGCGTACGGCCTGGGACAGCAGCATGACGCCGTCGCCGGCGATGTTGTAGGTGCCGGCGACCTCGGTGGAGACGGCATGGGACAGGACCCGCATCAGGTCGGTCTCGTGGACGAACTGGAGTCGCGGGTCGTAGCCGAGGACCGTGGGGATCACCGGGAGCCGGAAGTAGGAGGTCATCGGGCTGCTCACGTGGGCCCCGAGCACGTTGGCCAGCCGGAGGGTCGTCACCACCACGTCGGGCCGCCGCCGCGCGAAGCCGCGGACGTAGCCCTCGATCTCGGCGACGTCCTTGGCGTAGCCCGACCGCGGCTGCCGGCGCGGCTCCATGCCCTCGGTGAACATGGCCGGGTCACGGCTGCTCGCGCCGTAGACCGTGGAGGTCGACTTCACCACCAGGTGGCGCACGGTCTCGGACTTCTGGCACGCAGCGAGGAGCTGCATGGTGCCGATGACGTTGAGCTCCTTCATCGTGCCGCGGCCACCGGCGCTGCCGGGCGTGGCGATCACGCTCATGTGGACGACGGTGGTGACGTCTTCCTTGGCGATGATCTTGGCGATGACGGGATTGCGGATGTCGGCGCGGACGAAGGAGACGTCGCCGATGTCGTCACGAGGAGGTACGGCGTCGACGCCGACCACGCGGTCGACGTCGGGGTCGGCTGCCAGGCGGCGCGCGCATCTGCGGCCGAGGTCACGGGAGACCCCGGTGACCAGGACGACCTTCCCCACGAGCGCGTCTCGCCTCTGCCTCTGGCCGGCCTGCTGGGCTACTTGCCGAGCTTGCGGCGCTGGACGCGCGTCTTCTTCAGGAGCTTGCGGTGCTTCTTCTTCGCCATCCGCTTGCGGCGCTTCTTGATGACCGAACCCACGAAAACCTCTATCTGTGACGTCAGCTGAGTCCCAGCAGGAGCCGGAACGAACCTCGACAGCCTAGCCGTCGCTCACTGAGCAGCAGAATCGAGCGTCGCGCCCCGAAATCAGCCGGCGCTGTAGAAGCTCTTGCGCAGGTACTCGTTGACGTCTTCCTCGGTCACCCGGAAGGAGCGACCCACTCGGACGGCCGGCAGCTCGCCGCCGTGCACGAGACGGTAGACCGTCATCTTGGAAACTCGCATCATCGAAGCCACCTCGGCCACGGTCAAGAACCTGACCTCGGAGATGTCTCCGCGCTCGGTTGCAGGCATCGCAGGCACCATTCTCTCTGGCAGGTACGCACCGGCTTCCCCTCCGGTGACCCACGTCCCGCGCACCGTGAGAATAGGGCCTGATGTGACTCGTGGGGAAGGAAATCCCTCAAGAAACCCAAGGTACCTGAGCGTGTCGAGTTGAAATCCCTCAGATTTTACCGATCCAGGCGTCGTTCTTGCGCTCAGAACAGGGGGTCGAGGCCGTGCAGCGGGAAGATCTCCTCCCGCGTGGCCAGGATCGCCCGATCGAGCCAGGTGCCGGGGTCGTAGCCCTCGCTCCAGTCGCGGAACGCGGCGTCACGGCCGTCGGTGAGGCGGTACGGCGCGGGGCGGCCGAGCCGCTGCTGGATGTGCTCGCGCCAGGAGTCGGGGGTGGGGGTGTCGGGCGCCAGGTCGTAGCCGCCTACCACCGCCAAGAGGTGCGTCCACGCCCGGGGCACGACCTCGACCAGCGCGTAGCCGCCGCCGCCGGTGACGACCCACCGGCCGCCGCACACCTCGTGGGCCAGCGCGTGCAGCGCGATGTAGGACGCGCGCTGGCCGTCGATGCTGAGCATGAGGTCGGCGAGCGGGTCGTCGCGGTGGCTGTCGCAGCCGTGCTGGGTGACCATCACCTCGGGGCCGAACTCCCGCACGAGCGGCGGGACGACGGCGTGGAACGCCCGCAACCACCCGGCGTCCGACGTGCCGGGCGGGAGCGCGACGTTGACCGCGCTGCCCTGGGCGTCGGGGCCGCCGGAGTCCTGGGGGAAACCGGTGCCGGGGAAGAGGGTCTGCCCGGTCTCGTGCA
>JAHEXO010000531.1:0-618 GCA_023252065.1 Nocardioides sp.
ATCGTGCACAACGTCATCTCCAGCGCAGCAGTCCGCGAGATCGTGCTCGAGTCCGATGCCACACCCGTGCGCACCCGCGTCGGCCACTCCTTCATCAAGGCCGAGATGGCCCGTGCCGGAGCCGTCTTCGGCGGCGAGCACTCGGCGCACTACTACTTCCGCGACTTCTGGTATGCCGACACCGGCATGCTCGCAGCCATGCACGTGCTCGCCGCGCTCGGCGAGCAGGACGCACCGCTCTCCGAGGTCTGCGCCGGGTACGAGCGCTACGTCGCGTCCGGAGAGATCAACTCGACGGTGACCGACCAGGCCGCCGTCGTCGAGCAGGTGCGGGCCTGGGCCCAGGTGCGCGCGGCCACCACCGACGTGCTCGACGGGCTCACCGTCAGCAGCCCCGCGGGGCAGACCCCGATGTGGTGGTGCAACGTCCGCGCCTCCAACACCGAGCCGCTCCTGCGGCTCAACGTCGAGGCCGCCGACCGTGAGACGATGCAGGACGTGCGTGACGAGCTGCTCGCCCTCATCCGGTCGGGCGCCGAGACGCCAGGCGCGGCCGATGCGGTTGACGCGGCCGACGCACCCGACGCACCCGACGCACCCGACAATGGCGGGTCCACC
>JAHEXO010000531.1:628-2856 GCA_023252065.1 Nocardioides sp.
GGAGACGCTTCGTGAACCAGAGCCAGCAGACCATCGAGCCCTGGCTGCGCGGGATCATCCGGTGCCCGCAGTGCAAGGGCGAGGTCGTCGACGCGAGCGCCGACGCGAGCGCCGACGCCACCGCCGATGCCGCCGCCGACGCCGCCGGTGACGCCGGCGTCGAGGCCGCGGTCACCGAGCTGCGCTGCGACACCTGCCATCTCGCCTACCCCGTCGAGGGTGGCGTCCCCGTCCTCCTCGTCGACCTCGCCCGCCGCATCGACGGCTGACCCTCGTGGGCGCCGTGTTCGACGAGGCCCGCCTCGACGACGAGGGTGCCCTGGCGTCCCTCGACCCCAGTGACACGCTTCGCGCCCTAGCCGGAGCCGGCGCCCAGGTGCGGCGCACGGTGGCCGCTGCCGGGGAGGCGGGTCTCGACCGCCTGCGCGACGTCGAGCCGCGCGGTGTCGTCGTGGCGGCCGCCGGCGGCTCTGTCGCGGTGGCAGACCTGTTCGAGGCGGTCTCACGCGGTGCAGCAGCCCTTCCGGTCCAGAGCTGCTCGTCGGGCTCGCTGCCGGGGTGGGTAGGCGCCCTCGACGTCGTTCTCGCCGTGTCGCAGTCGGGCCGGGCCGCTGGCACTCTCGCCCTCGCGGCCGAGGCCGCGCGGCGCGGTGCGTTCCTCGTCACTGTCGGCGCCGCGGACTCCCCGCTTGCCGACGTGTGCGCCCGGGCCCACGGGGTGCACGTCCCGATCGCGGTCGGGGGCTCCTCGTCCCGCACGTCGGTGTGGGCGCAGGCCACTCCGGCGCTCCTCGCCGCGGACGCCATGGGCATCGCCACCGTCGACCACGAGACGTTGGCCCAGCTGGCCGACGTGCTCGACCGGACAGCCACCGATGCGCGGCCGTCGTCCGAGTCCTTCGAGAACCCCGCCAAGATCCTCGCGACCGAGCTGGCCGAGTCGACCCCGATCGTCCTGGGCGAGGGACCCTTCGGCGACGTCACCGCGCGCCGGGCCGCTGCGATGTTCGGGCGCACAGGACGGGTGCCCGTCGCCCACGGCTGCCTGCCCGACGCGGCGAGCCAGATCGTGGCCTGTTTCGACGGGCCGCTGGCTCCCGGCCAGTCCGGCGGGGGCGGTCACGACGACATCTTCGCCGACCCGTTCCTCGACGGCCCGAGTCGAGCGCCGCTGCGCCTCATCATGATGCGTGACACCTCGCCGGGTGACGGGCACGCCCTGACCGACACCATCGTCGCCGGCGCCGGGGATGCCGGCGTCCGTGTGTCGCTCGTCGACGCTCCCGCCAGCGACCCGCTCCTTCGCCTCGCGCACCACGTGTCGCTCACCGACTTCGCCGCGACCTACCTCGCGCTCGGCTTCGGCTTCGACCCGGCCACCTCACCACACGTCCGCCTGTTGCGGGGTGCCCGAGACACCTGAGCTGCCGCGTCGCCGAGGGCGTATGCCGTCGGCTGCCTCCCGCCGCGGCGGCCCTTCCCGGGACGGCTGATGCGTCCCCGTAGGCTGCGACGGTGACCCAGCACTTCGACCTGGCCATCATCGGCAGCGGTTCGGGCAACTCGCTCGTGACCCCCGACTTCGACGACAAGCGCGTCGCCGTCATCGAGGGCGGCACCTTCGGCGGGACCTGCCTCAACGTCGGGTGCATCCCGACGAAGATGTTCGTCTACGCGGCCGACGTGGCGCGGGCCGGGCGCGGGGCCGGCCGCTACGGTGTCGACGCCACGCTCCAGGGCGTGCGCTGGAGCGACGTGCGTGATCGCGTGTTCGGGCGCATCGACCCCATCTCCGAGGGCGGCCGCCGCTACCGCGTCGACGGGCCCAACACCGCGGCGTTCCTCGGTCACGCGCGCTTCACCGGTGACCGCGCGCTCGCGGTCGACCTGACGGACGGCGGGCAGGAGACGCTCACCGCCGACCACGTGGTCGTGGCCGCCGGCGCCCACCCGGTCGTGCCCGACGTCGTCACCGAGTCGGGCGTGCCCTTCCACACCTCTGACACGGTCATGCGCATCGACACCCTGCCGGAGCTGCTGGCGATCATCGGCGGGGGCTTCATCGCGGCGGAGATGGCCCACGTCTTCGCCTCGTTCGGCGTGCACGTCACGGTGGTGGCGCGGTCCTCGACCCTGCTGCGACACCTCGACAGCGACATCGCGCAGCGCTTCACCGACCTGGGCCGGGAGCAGTGGGACGTCCGCACCGGCGCCAACGTCGTCTGCGT
>JAHEXO010000056.1 GCA_023252065.1 Nocardioides sp.
GAGGTAGGGCAGGAAGTCCGACCGCTCGGGTGCCTCGTGGGCACCCGAGACGGTCGCACTCTCCAGCTGGACGACGTTGCTCACTGGCTCACTCGCGCTCGCTCGCCGTACGCCGCCTCATGAACACCACGATCGCACCGATCACGACCACGACGACCAGGGCGATGCCGATCCACTTGAAGGCGTTCGAGCTCTGCTGCTTGGCCTGCTCCCCGGCGGTGGTCGCGCCCGTGGTGGGCTTGGCCTTCCACCAGCTGGTGAAGCCGTGCTGCAGCGGGTAGAACCCCTGGGCGTCCTTCGAGCCCTGCAGATAGTCGGAGACCAGGTCGGTGCGGAGCGCGGACAGCCCGCTCTTGTAGAACAGGATCAGGTCCGCGTTGTTGGCATAGAGGATCTTCTGCATCGACGCGATCGTCGCGACCCGCTGGGTCGGGTCGAACTGCGTCTGCTGCTGCTGGTAGAGCCGGTCGTACTGGGGGTTGCAGAAGAACGCGTCGGTGTTGCCGTTCTGGCCGTTGTCATCGGGAAGGGTGCCGCAGGTCTGGATCGACAGCAGGTACGTCGGGTCGGGGCCGGTGCTCCAGCCGTCCATGAGCATGTCCCAGTCGCCCTTGGCGAGGTTGGCGTTGAGCTGGTCGAAGCTCATGGCGTTGACGTCCAGCTTGATCCCGATCGCCGACATCCATTCCTTGAGGTACGGCGCGATCGCGGCGTCGGTGGCGTCGTCGGAGTGGATGCCGAGGCGGAACTCGAGCGGCTTGCCGTCCGGTGCGACGCGCACGCCGTTGGGACCCATCTTGTAGCCGGCCTGGTCGAGCATCTGCTTGGCCCGGGCCGGGTCGTAGTTCAGCGCCTCGGAGGACGAGGGCTTCCAGAAGAACTGCGGGTACCCGGGCGGGAGGTAACCGCCTCCGACGACGCCGTGGCCGTCGAGCACCTTGCGGACGAGCTCGTCCCGGTTGATCCCGAGGGCGACCGCCTGGCGGACCCGGATGTCCTTCAGGATCGGGTTGCCGGTACCGATCGGCTTCCCGGACCGGGTCTTGGCCCCCGAGTTGATCTCGACGGCCGTCCAGCCGTTGGCCTCGGTCTGGTACGTCATCACGTTGCTCTTGGAGGACATGGCGTTGTACTGAGCCGGGGTGAGTCCGCTGATCTGCTGCAGCTGACCGCTGGTCAGCGCTGCCGCGGCAGCATCACTGTTGGAGTAGTAGTTGGTCACGACCTTGTCGTAGCCGGGCGCACCGAGGAAGAACGACTTGTTCGCCGTCATCTGGGCGTACTGGTTGGTCTTGAAGCCGGTGAGGACGAACGGGCCGTAGCCGACGACCGGGAAGTCCATGTTGCGGTAGTTCTTCAGGCCGGCGACGTGGCTCTTCCAGATGTGCTCGGGCACGATCGGGATCCCAGAGACCGGGACGCTCAGGTAGAGCATGTTCGCCTGCGGCTGCTTGGTGGTGATCACCACCGTGTTGTCGTCGGGGGCGGTGACGGTCTTGAAGTTCTGCACCAGTGACCCGTTCGACGTGGCCGCGGTCGCGTTGTGCATGATCAGGTTGAGGGTCCAGGCGACGTCCTTGGCGGTGAGCGGCTGCCCGTCGCTCCACTTCAGCCCCGGGTGGAGACTGAACGTCCAGGTGAGCTTGTCCGATGAGGTCTTCCAGGAGTCGGCGAGGTAGGGGATCGGCTTCCCCTCGGTGTCGAGCATCGTCAACGTCGGATAGATGGCACCGATGACGTTGAGCTCCCCGTCGTAGTAGCTCAGGAACGGGTTGAAGGTCGTCATCTGCGTGTCGGCCGGGACCGTCAGCGTGGTCTGCGAGCCGGAGTCGGCCTGAGCGCTGCTGCCGGCCAGCGGCCCTGCGAGCACGAGGGCCGCCCCTACGCCGATGGCGGCGAGGTTCGCCATCCGTCGTCGGGTCCAGCCACCTCGGGTGGTCGTGGTCATGCATGGCTCCTTTCTGGGCCGGGCGCTGCTCCGTCGAGGGCTCGGGTGAGCTCGACCGTGATCTGGCGTGCGGGGGGTGGGGTGCGTTCGGCGAGTCGAAGGGTCCCGTCGCGGAGGACGAGCACCTCGCGGGCAGCGGGACGGCCGTTGTACCGAGACGAGAACGACGCGCCGTAGGCGCCTGCCTCGTGGACGACCACGAGGTCGCCGCGTCGCAGCTGTGGGAGCTGGTGGAGGCCGAAGGTGTCCGTCGACTCGCACACCGCCCCGTGCACCGCGACCTCGCCCACCTCGACGGCCTCGTCACCCGTCAGCGCGGTGACGTCGTGGCGGCTGCCATAGAGCGCGGGCCGGATCAGCTCGGTCATCCCCGCGTCGAGGATCACCTGTGCCTGGTCACCCCTCATCCGGGTGTGCAGTACCTCGGCCACGAGCCAGCCGGCGGCCCCGACGACTACCCGGCCCGGCTCGATCGCAGGCACGGGAGGCAGCGACAGCCCGGCGGTGGCAAGCTCGGCAGCCAAGGCGTCGGCGAACTCCTGGGGGGCCGGACTCGCGCCGTACGCCGGGAAGCCACCACCGAAGTCGACCACGTCGAGGTCGTCGGGTCGGGCGTGGACCGACCGGACATGGTCCAGCAGCTCCACCGCGCGACGTCCAGCCACCGCCCAAGCCGTCACGTCGCGCAGGTGGGAGCCCATGTGGACGTGGATGCCGCGCAGCCGGAGACCGCCGTGCCAGAGGTCGGCAGCGGCCAGCTCCTGCAGGTCACGGGCGCTGAGGCCGAACTTGCTGGTCGCCAGGCCGACCGCGAGGCCGGGTGTGGTCTCCGGTGCCACGTCGGGGTTCAGCCTGAGCAGCACCGGAAGCTCGAGGTCGCCGCCCAGCGTCGTACGACGGTCGCGGTGCAGCTCGACGAGACGGTGCAGCTCGTCGGCCGACTCGACCGCCACCCACCGCAGCGAGGGCGTCGCTGCCGCCTGCTCCACCGCAGCGCGCAGGTCTGCGTCGGTCTTGCCCACACCTTCCAGCGTCGTCCGGTCGACCGGGACGCCGGCCGTGTGGGCGCTGACCCACTCGCCCGTCGAGACGACGTTGGCACCCCAGCCGCGGGCGGCCACCACATCGACGACGGCCGGCAGGTCGTTCGCCTTGAGGGAGTACTGCCACACCCACGGCCGCGGGAACGCCCGCTCGACGGCGGCGGCGGCGGCGTTCAGGGCCGCCACGTCCACCACATAGAGGGGTGTGCCGAAGCGGGCCGCTGCGTCCGTCAGTCGCTCCCGCAGCAGTCGATCCAGGGCAGTGGGAACGCCTGCACGACCCGTGACCGAGGAGGCAGGGAACGACATGCCGCGGAGTACAACATCATTCAGTTTCACAGGTCAATGGTCTGATGTGAATGAAATGAATCAGTTACTCTGCCACCCATGTCGACCGCAGCCCTGGGCGTGACCGAGCGCGTCCGGCGCAGCCTGGGGGACCTCAGCAAGGCCGAACGGCGCGTGGCGCGGACCCTTCTCTCCGGCCCGCCGACCATCGGGCTCGAGTCGGTCAGCCAGCTCGCCGCCCATGCCGGCGTCAGCGGCCCCACCGTGAGCCGGTTCGTCTCCCGGCTCGGCTTCGACAACTACGCGGCCTTCCAGCACGCCCTTCTCGAGGACCTGGCGGCCCAGGTGCTGTCACCCATCGACGTGTACCACAGCCATCAGACAGGCTCCGAGCACCCGCCCCTCGAGCTTGCCGCCGGAGCGCTCGCCGAGGCGGTGAGCGGCACCCTCGCGCAGCTCAGTCCCCCGGACTTCGAGCGCGCCGTCTCCCTGATCGCCGACGAACGACACCGGGTGCTCGTCACGGGCGGCTGGACCAGCCACCTGCTCGCCGAGATGCTCACCTCGCTGGTGAGGCCCTTCCGGTCCGGGGTCCTGCACGTCCCCTCGCTCGCCGCGGAGCGCGCGGCGTCGCTGGCCGACCTCACCCGCGGCGCGGTCGTCGTGCTCTTCGACTTCCGTCGCTATGAGCTGGACACCTACGAGTTCGCACGCCTGGCGCGCGAACGCGGCGGGCGCCTGGTCCTCCTCACCGACCCCTGGCTCTCCCCCATCGCCGACCTCGCCGATGCGGTGCTGCCGGCCCAGGTGGACGGACCCTCGCCGTTCGAGAGCCTCACGCCCACGGTGGCGCTCGTGGAGACCCTCGCGACGGGCGTCGCCCGTGAGCTGGGCGCCGCGGGCACGGAACGACTCGGCCTGTACGGATCCATCGCCGACCAGTGGGTCCGCCCGTTCACCAGCACGCCCCCGAGGCCGTCCGTCAAGGGCGCGGCCGTTCCCGAAGGAGATTCATGACGCACGAAGAGGTCCAGGTCGCCCACGTCGGGCTCGGCGCCATCGGGCTGGAAGTGGTCCGATTGCTGGTGCACCGGACCGGGGTGCGCGTCGTAGCAGCATGCGACATCAGCCCCCACCTCGTCGGAACGTCGCTTCGCCATGCTCTCGACGAGGATCTCTACGACGACCTCACCATCGTGGCGAGCCTGGCCGACGTACCGACATCCAGGTCCGGCGCCGACCTGGTCGTCACCCACACGACCTCGTCCTCGCTGGCTCGCTGCCTTCCCGAGCTACTGGCGGCGGTCGAGGCGGGCGCGCACGTGGTCTCGTCGTGCGAAGAGCTGTCCTACCCGTGGCTGCGGGCGCCCGACTCGGCGAGGACCCTGGACCGCGCAGCGCGGGCCGCCGGGGTCTCGGTGGTCGGCACCGGCGTCAACCCAGGGTTCGCCATGGACTACCTCCCGATCGTGCTCTCGGGCGCTGCCCGTCACGTCGAGTCCGTCCACGTGCACCGCGTCCAGGACGCCCAACAGCGTCGGCAGCCGCTCCAGGCCAAGGTCGGAGCCGGAATCTCGCCCGAGGAGTTCCAACAGCGAGTCGCCGCGGGGACCATCGGTCACGTGGGGCTCACCGAATCGGCCCAGGCAGTCGCCGCGGCCCTCGGCTGGGCAACCCTGCCGGGCTTCGTCACCAGGGAGTCGATCGAACCGGTGTTGGCCCAGTCACCCGTGCCCTCGGCCTTCGGAACGATCGAGCCCGGCCAGGTCGCCGGGATCGACCAGGTCGCTGTGGTCTCGGTGTCCGACGTTGAACGGGTTCGGCTACGACTCAGCATGGCGGTCGGCATCGGGCCGTCCCGCGACGACATCAGGCTGACCGGCGACCCCGACCTGCACCTGTCCGTCCCGGACGGGCTGCACGGAGACACGGCCACCGCCGCCGCGCTCGTCAACACCATCGACAGCATCCGCAAGGCCGAGCCCGGGCTCCGCGTGATGAGCGAGCTCCGGCCCCCACGTCCCGCGCTCGTGGCCTCATGAGACCGGCGTCCGGTCCCCAGCCGACGGTGGCCGTCACGGTCGGCTACGACCTCCCGCGGCACCCACAGCGGCTGGGCGGACGAGCCGCCCTCCTCGAGACCCTGGACTCGGCAGGCGCGTTCCTCCGGCTGGTGTCCGCGCTGGGATGTCCGCCCCTGGATGACGCGTTCTTCGCCGACCTCGACGGCCTGGTGCTGCCCGGCGGTCCCGACCCGCACCCACGGCTGTGGGGGGAGCCCGTTCATCCCACGACGGTCATCGACGAGCCGCGGGACGAGCTGGAGTACGCCCTGCTCGACGGCTGCCTGGAGCGCGGGATCCCGGTGCTCGGGGTTTGTCGTGGGCTCCAGGTGGTCAACGTCGCTCTCGGCGGGACTCTGATCCAGGATCTTCCACCCGGGGCGATCGACCACCGCGGCCCGGCGGACCGGACGATGCTGGCGCACGACCTCCGCGTGGCCCCTGGCACCCGGGTCGCCACCGTCTATGGATCCGGCCGGGTGCGGGTCAACACCGCGCACCACCAGGGGGTCGGCGTGCTGGGCGACGGGCTGCTGGCCTCCGGATGGGCCGAGGACGGCTGTGTGGAGGCCATCGAGTGGGCCGACGACGAGCATTGGCTGGTCGCGGTCCAGTACCACCCTGAGGACCTGCACGCCGCCGACCCCGCCCACCTCCGTCTCTTCACGGCGTTCCTCGACCGGGCGCGCGACCGGAAGCGGCGCCGGACCGGCGCGCTCGAGGGGGTCCCGTGTACGACCTGATCGTGCGGGGCGGACAGGTGCTCGACGGCCGCGGCGGCGAACCCCGCCGTACCGACGTCGCGGTCGTGGGTGACCGGGTCACGGGCGTCGAGGTCCTGCCGCCGGACGAGCCTGCCGTGACCACCATCGACGCGACGGGCCTCGTCGTCTGTCCGGGCTTCATCAACCCTCTGTCGCACTCCTATCTTTCGGTCCTGGAGGACGGCACCTCCCTCGGCGAGCTCGTGCAAGGCGTGACCACGCAGATCTTCGGCGAGGGCGAGTCGATGGGACCCGTTCCGCCCCTCGCCCGTGAAGCGCTCCGGCAGGAAGCCGCGCCGTACGGCGTGGAGGTGACCTGGAACCGCCTCTCGGAGTACCTCGACGTCGTCGAGCGGTCCGGGTGCACGCAGAACATCGCCTCGCTGGTCGGAGCGGAGACGCTGCGCATCTACGGCGTCGGGTACGACGACCGGCCCGCCAGCGGGGCGGAGCTGGACGTGATGCGGCAGGTGCTAGCTGAGGAGATGGCCGACGGGGCCCTCGGGGTCGGATCCTCGTTGATCTACGCGCCCGGGAGCTACGCCACCACCGAGGAGCTCGTCGCTCTGTGCGAGGTGGCGGGCGCGGTCGGCGGGACCTACGCCTCGCACGTGCGCGACGAGGGAGCCGGTCTGCTCGGCGCCATCGACGAGCTCCTAGACATCATCCGCCGCTCCGAGGTGCACGGCGAGATGTGGCACCTCAAGGCCGCCGGCAAACCACAGTGGCCCTTGATGGAGCGCGCCCTCGAGCAGCTGCAGGCAGCCCGCGACGCAAGCGTGCCCATCGGGGCCGACGTGTACCCCTACACCCGCAGCGGGACGGGGCTCGCCTCGACCGTCCCGCCGCGCTGGCACGAAGGCGGGCCCGACCTCTTCTACGACCGCCTCCTCGACCCGACGACCCGCCGGGAGATCCGGGCCGACCTCGTGGCGCTGGGCCGTTACGGCGACACTCCCGACGCTGCAGACGTGCTGCTGCTCCGGCTCCGTCATCCGGACAACGCGGAGTGGCAGGGACACACCCTGGCCGAGGTCGCCGCCGCGCGCGAGCAGGATCCGGTCGACACCGCTCTCGACCTCCTCGCCAGCGAGCGGACCACCGTCTTCTCGGCCTTTCGCTCCATGAGCGAGGACAACCTGCGTCGCGAGCTCGCCGTTCCGTGGGTGGGGGTGTGCTCGGACGCCGCCTCTGTCGCCCCTATCGGGCGGAGCCTGGAGTCACCGACCCATCCACGTGCCTACGGGTCCTTCGCCCGTGTCCTCGGCCGGTACACCCGAGACCTCGGGATCCTCTCACTCCCCGATGCGGTCCGACGCATGACCTCGCTCCCAGCAGCGACCTTCGGCCTCACCGATCGTGGCATCCTCGCCGCAGGGTTCGCCGCCGACCTCGTCGTCCTCGACCCGCAGCGGATCGAGGACCTGGCCACCTTCCAGGACCCGCACCAGACGGCAGTGGGGGTGCGACACGTCGTCGTCAACGGCGTCCTCGCGCTCCTGGACGGCCGACCCACGGGGTCGCGTCCGGGCCGGCGACTGCGGCGCGGACGGACGGCCTAGCAGCGGGACCATGGTGCCAGTGGGTCCACGGTCCTTCCGCTCACGTCGGCAGGGCAGCTCACAGTGATGGCGATGCATCACCGCACCGCTGCGCGCCCTGTTGCCACCATGACAGGTGTCACAGGATGGGCGGGCACGGGAGACCGACGAAGTCCCGAGGTTTCGCCACCGCGGAGGCTCGAACGTCTGTCCACCCGAACGGGTGCCGGCGCCTCAGGACGGGCCACGGTTGGGGGCATGGACTACGACGTGGCGGTTTATCCCTCGGGCCACGGGGCAGATTCTTGAAGAGCTGTGCCGCGACTCGGGGGCGCAACTTCCGCAGCGTGATGCAGGGGGGTGGCAGCCGAGGCAACCTATCGTTCAGCCGGGATGTCTCGGATGCGCTCATCTTTCCACCCAGAGGAGCCCTAGGTGCGTCGAGTGTTCACGAGCCGCACTCGTAGGCGCACGCGCGGGGGGCTGCGGGGGTGGCGGGACCGCAACAATCGAGGGCCGTCGATGCACGCGGCAGACCCTGAGGCGACGGTCACCCTGTGCGGACGCCCTCTGGTCGAGATGGTCGAGCACGAAGGCCGGGACTTCGATCTCGTGCCCTTCTCTGACCGGTGCTGGACATGCCAAGCGGCCACAGCTGGCCGCCACGTGGGTCACCCGCACGCGTCCTGACAAGGTGAGCCTCGTAGCGTCGTCCGCCCCGAGACGAGGCCCCGCCAGGTGTGCTGTGTCGGCACCTGCAGGGGCGGGGCTCGATGCCGCCGAAGGATGGGACGACGACGACAGCAGCGACCTTCGCCTGATCAGTCGTCGGTAAGGGGTCGGCGGCTGGCCGGGTATCGATGGTCAGGAGCCGTCGGACTGCTCGATCGCCCTCAGGTACCAGCTCACTACCCACACAGTCGAGCCGCGGATCGAGGAGCGGGCAGGGGCAAAGGTCCCCCGACCAATGGGCGATGCCCCTGGCGCTATCGGGGACCGCCAGGAGCATCGGCTTCGAGCGAAGGCGCCGTACCAAGCGCTGGCATCGCCTGATGTGGTGAGCCCAGTCATCCGGATGGATGAAGACCTGACGATGCCCCCGGCACGGGGGAACCGAGGGCATCTCCACGACGGAGACGAGCGAGGTCGCACCACCACCGC
>JAHEXO010000532.1 GCA_023252065.1 Nocardioides sp.
CGAGTGCGGCCACGTGCAGCCGATGCTCGCCCTGGTCCAGGGCGCGACGACGACCGTCGTCCACTACGGCGACACGCACACCGTCACGCAGCGGCTCGACTGACCGGGCCGTAGCCCGCTCTGCTCAGCCGACGACCTCGTCCAGGAAGCACCAGCGCCAGGCCTCGCCGGGCTCGATCGAGCGCATGACCGGGTGCTGCGTCTCGTGGAAGTGGGCGGTGGCGTGCTTCATCTCGGACGAGTCGCAGCAACCGACGTGCCCGCACTGGAGACACAGGCGCAGATGCACCCACGTCGTCCCGTCGCGCAGGCACTCCTCGCACCCGTCGGGGGTGCGCGGTGCGACGCAGGAGTCCGTCTCGCGGAGGTGCTCGCAGGGAGCCTCGATCGTGTCCACGGGCAACATCTCACTCTCTGCCAGGCGACTCTCCTGGTCGTCGATCCGGTCGAGCATGGTCTCCTCGAGGTCGAGGGACCCGAGCACCGTGCGGAGCACGACGTGGTCGGCACGTCCCTCGTCGCGCAGCCGCAGCACCTCGTCGCGCTCGGCCTGCAGCATCTGCATGCGGGCCCGACGGTAGCGGGCGCTAGGCGTCTCGTCGGCGTCGCCGCTGCGCGGCCCGAGCCGTTCCCACATCTGGTTGAGCCGGTCCTCGGAGCGCGAGCGGAGCATCTCGCGGGTCGCGTCGTCGACGTCGGCCATGCGGTCGAGCACGTCGAGGCCCGACCGGGTCGCGGCCTGGAGCACGGTCGCCGCTTGCAGCGCGTCCTCCCGCGGGTCGGGGCCGTGCACGTCGAGCCACCGCGCCAGGCCGGGCAGGGTCGTGCCCTGGATGAGCAGGGTGCCGACCGTGACGACGACGGCGATGAGGACGAGCACGGCCCGGTGCGGGGTCTCCTGGGGCAGCAGCAGGGCCGCCGCGAGGGTCACCACGCCGCGCATGCCTGCCCACGACAGGACGACGGTGTGCGTCCACGGTGCCGGCGCCTCGTTGCGGAGCACCCGCGTGCTGAGGTAGCGGAACGGGACGAGCCAGAGCGGACGCAGCAGCAGGACCGCCACGAGCGTCCCGACCGCGGCGAGCGCGATCCGGACCGCTGACAGGTCCGAGCTGCGGACGCTGTCGATGACGTAGAAGACCTGCAGCCCGATGAGGAGGAAGACGGCGTTCTCGAGGAGGAACTGGATGGAGGTCCAGTTGATCCGCTCGCTGATGCGGGAGGCCCCCGGCTGCGTGCGCGGCGACTTGTGGCCGAGGATGAGTCCGGCCGTCACCACCGCGATGACCCCCGAGGCGTGCAGCTCCTCGGCCGGGACGTAGGCGGCGAACGGCACCATGAACGACAGCACCGTGTCGAAGGCCGGATCGGTGGAGAAGTGCCGGCGCAGCACGGTCACGACGAGCGCGACCACGAAGCCGATGGCGGCGCCGCCGACCGACGCCCAGGCGAAGTCGAGCACGACGCCCCCGAAGGACACCCCGTTCGAGGTCACTGCCGTGGCGAGTCCGGCAGCGGCGAGCGCGGTGCGCAGGGAGACGAGGGCGGTCGCGTCGTTGACGAGCGACTCGCCCTCCAGGATGGACACAAGGCGGCGCGGCAGGCCGATGCGCCGGCCGATCGCCGTCGCAGCGACAGCATCCGGCGGCGCGACGACCGCGCCGATGGCGAAGGCGACCCCGAAGTCGAGGCCGAGCGCCCACCGCAGGAAGACCGCCACCCCGAGCGCCGTGAAGAGCACGAGCCCGACGGACAGGCTGAGGATGACCCCCCGGTTGTTGCGGAAGTCGACGAGCGAGGTCTGGATGGCCGCGGCATACAACAGCGGCGGGAGGATGCCGAGCAGCACGATGTCGGGGCTCAGGGCCACCTCGGGCACGAACGGGAGGTAGGACCCGAGGATGCCGACCACGATGAGGACGAGGGGCGCCGGCAGGTCGTACCGGTCGGCGAGCCACGCGCCCCCGAGGACGGTGGCCGCTATCGCGAGCAGCCCGATGGCGATCTCCACGACGACATCCTGCCCCACGGGGCACTCTGGCGCCTCGGCCGTCCGCCGCTGTGCCCAACCGGGTCGTCAGGCGAAGAAGGAGCGCACCGCCGCGATGACGCGGCCCTGGTCGGCGTCGGTCAGCTCGGTCGCGCAGGGCAGGGACAGCCCGCGGGCGAAGAGACCGTCTCCGACCGCTCCGCCGAGGACCGGGTCCGTGAGGAACGGCGGCTGGGCGTGGAGCGGGCGCCACAGCGCCCGGGCGCCGATGCCCAGGCCGTTGAGGTGGTCGAGGAACTCGTCGCGTCCGCGGCCGTCGGACTCGGGCACGAGGACGGAGTAGAGCCAGTACGTCGCGCCGAGACCCTCGACGCGGGGCGGCAGCACGAGGGGCAGGTCCGCGAAGGCCTCGTCGTAGCGGGTTGCGATGCGGTGCTTGGCGCTGACGAAGTCGTCGAGCCGCTCGAGCTGGGCGAGGCCGAGGCCGGCGGCGAGGTTGGTGAGGCGGTAGTTGTAGCCGACCTCGTCGTGGAGGTAGCCGACGTCGGGCACCTTCGCCTGGGTGGTCAGGTGTCGGGCGCGGGCCGCGAGGTCGTCGTCGTCGGTGACGAGCATTCCGCCGCCGCCGGTCGTGGCGATCTTGTTGCCGTTGAAGGAGAAGCAGCCGATGCGCCCGACGGTGCCGGTGTGCCGTCCGGCGTAGCGGCCGGCCGTCCATGTGGCCCCGAGCGACTCGGCCGCGTCCTCGAGCACAGGTATGCCGTGTCGCTCGCAGGCGTCCATGAGCGGCTCCATGTCGGCGGGCTGCCCTAGCACGTGGACGATCTCGACGGCTCTCGGCTGGGTCTCGCCCATGGCGGCGCG
>JAHEXO010000533.1 GCA_023252065.1 Nocardioides sp.
GCCGACGCCGCGCTCGACGGCGACACCCTGACCCTCACCTCCGACGGCGTGACCATGACGCTGCAGACGGAGGCACCGGCAGACGCGTCCACGCTGCTCGGGCGGACCTGGACCGTCACCGACCTGACGACCCCGAACAGTGCCTCCGCGATCCCGCAGGGCGTCCGCACCCCGACGTTCGAGGTCGCCGTCGACGGCACCGTCCAGCTCGACACCGGCTGCAACCACGGCCACACGACCGTGACCGCGGACGGCGACACCCTGACCTTCGCGCCGGTGGCGATGACCAAGATGGCCTGTCCCGGGCCGGCGACCCAGGTCGAGCAGGCGGTCCTGCAGGCCCTCGACGGGAAGGTCACCGTCACCATCGACGGCGACGTGGCGACCCTCGACAACGGTCAGCACGGGCTGATGGTCAAGCTCGGTCCCCAGACCGGCTCGTGAGCCGACCGCTACTTCGGCGGCAGCGACCCCGCGTGGTCGAGGCCGCGCTGGACCCAGGTGGCGAGCGTCTCGTCGTCGTCGACGGCCTCCGCGGCGACGCGTAGCCAGCCGGCCATGGCGCCGCGACCGCCCATCTCCATGGGCGCGGCGCCGGGCTCGTGCAGCAGCGCCTCGGTCTGCGACGGCTCCACGCGCACCATGAGGCCGCCCTGCCCGCTGGCCGCCACGGCAATGTGGCCACCCAGGAGGAAGGCGAGCCCGCCGAACATCTTCTTCTCGACCACCGGCTCCCCCGCGGTCAGCGCGCGGATCCGCGCCGCCAGGGCTTCGTCGTACGCCATGACCGCACGGTAGCCGCGGCCGCCGACGGCGTCACTCGCCCACCACGTCCTCGACCCGCCGCCGCGGCGTGCGCTCGGTCCGCGGGTGGCCCGCGGCGGGGGCGGGCCAGCCGACCCGGGCCAGCACCTGCGGCTTCATGCCGTGCAGGACGTCGCGCCCGAGCAGCAGGCGGGTCGAGGGGACCTCGGTCACCTGCGTCGTCGGGGTCAGCGCCAGGCCGGTCCGGGTCGTCTCGAGCCACAGCGCGCTCAGGGTGCGCCCGGCCGCGAGCCAGGCAGGAGGGTCGTCGTCGACGGTGGCGATCGCGACCAGGACGTCCTGGTGTGGCTCGCGCGGGTCTCGCGCGGTCGCGTTCCGGGCGAAGCGGGTCGGCGGATGGTGCGGCTCGAGCTCCTGGCTGGGCTCCGCCACCCGGCCCGGTACGCCGTCCCCGGAGCCGCGGTCCCGCCAGTCCTCCTGCTCGGCCATCGCCACGGCGTCGGCCAGCTGGGCCTGCCGGGCAGCCTCGAGGAGCTCCTCGGCCCTTCGAGCCGAGCCGGGGTCAGTCAGGCCCACGACGCGCGCTCCCTCGTCCTCGGCGACCTCGGCGAGCCGCAGCAGCCGCTGCGGCGGGACGGGCCAGTCCGCCACCCCGCGCCGGTCGGTACGCCGGTTCTCCAGCGCCGCGAGCCGTTCGACGCCGGCGTCGGTGACGGTGCCCGGCCCGAGCCGGACCACCGCGAGCAGGTCGGGGTCCTCGGCCGCCGGCAGCTCCGTCGGGGTGGCCACCAGACCGAAGGCGTCCGCGGCGACCACGAAGTGGTGCAGGGCCGTCCCGCAGCTGATCACCAGCTCCCGGCCGTGCGGGTCGAGCGTGGTCAGCTGGCGGGTGCGGTCGGCACGCAGCTCGACGACCTCGTCGGCCGTCGCCCGCCAGATCCAGGGCTGGGTGTTGGCGACGCTCGGCGCGAGGCACGCCGTACGGATGAGCTCCCCGGTGAGCCTGCGTGACGCTGTGCTCATGGATGAAGGCTCGCCCTCCCCGGCCCCGCTGGCAGCAGGCCGCGGTCCTGACCCCCGATGACCTTCGGCCCGGAGCCACGGCCGCGCCAAGGTGCTACGCCGCGAGCCGGGGAAGGTCGCCCGTCCGGGGGCCGTTGGTCCCGCAGGTCTGCACCGCCCGCCTCTCGGCCCGGCGCTGTTCCAGGAGTTGCCTGGAACGAGCGGAAAGGAGGAGGGCCATGAAGACCGCTGAAGCAGCCCAGGAGTTCCTCGGCTGTCGTCGCTTCGCCGTGACCGGGGTGTCGCGCGAGCCGGCGAACCACGGATCGAACGTGGTGTACAAGCGGCTCCGGGAACGCGGCTACGACGTGGTGGCGGTCAACCCGAACGCCGAGAGCGTCGAGGGTGACCACTGCTACCGGAGCCTGGAGGAGGTGCCCGGCGAGATCGACGTCGTCGTCATCGGCACGCGACCCGAACGAGCCGTCGAGACCGTGCAGGACTGAATCGACCGTGGCGTCACGAGGGTCTGGATGCACCGCGCCTTCGGCAGCGGCAGCGTCTCGCCCGAGGCCACGTCACTGGGCCGGGAGAACGGGATCACCGTGATCGACGGCGGGTGCCCCTGCATGTTCGCGCCGACCGACGACTCGGCCCACCGGTTCATGCGTCACGTGTGCACCTGGACGGGGAAGGTGCCGCGCACCATCTGAGAGCCGCCCCGCCACGGCGCCGACGTCAGCCGCAGTGGGACAGCGTGGCGTCGTGGCGGATCTGGTCACCCATGTCGCGGGCCTGCGAGACGTAGGGCAGCACGATGCTCGCGCCGTACGACGTGGTGCCGATGCCGCCCTGGACCACGCACGCCCGCACCTTGGACGGGTCGACCTGCGCCATCGCCTGCGCCAGCCGGAACAGCTCGGCCGGCGGGAGGTTGGTGTAGGTGTGGCTCATCGCGTCGAGCACGCCGTGCTCGATGAAGCCCGCTTTGGCCGCGCGGGCGTGCACCTTGGCCTGGATCGCCTTCAGCACGATCTCCTGGTGGGCCGAGCGTTCGAAGTCGCCGGTCGGCAG
>JAHEXO010000534.1 GCA_023252065.1 Nocardioides sp.
GGGGGAGCGGCTCGGCTTCCTGCCCGGCACCCTGTCGGAGAAGATCGACCCCTACCTGCGGCCGCTCTACGACGCCCTGCACGACATGATCGACCCCGACTCGATCCCCAAGCTGCTGGCCGCCGGCACCATCGAGGTGGCCCCGCTGGCGTTCATGCGCGGCCGGACGCTCAACGACTCCTTCATCATCCTCGACGAGGCGCAGAACACCTCGCCGGAGCAGATGAAGATGTTCCTGACCCGCCTGGGCTTCGGCTCCAAGATCGTGGTCACCGGTGACGTCACGCAGGTGGACCTCCCCGGTGGGGTCAAGTCGGGGCTCCGCGTCGTCGAGGGGATCCTCGGCGAGATCGACGACGTGTCCTTCCAGCGGCTCACGGCCCACGACGTGGTCCGGCACAAGCTGGTCGGCGAGATCGTCGCGGCCTACGACGAGTTCGACGCCCGCCAGCCGCGGGTGTCGGGCCGTTCCGCCGACGACGCCCGGTAAGGGACCCATGAGCATCGAGGTCCTCAACGAGTCAGGTCACGAGCTCGACGTCACCCGGCTGGCTGCGCTGAGCCGGTTCGTGATGGACCGGATGCGCGTCCACCCCCTGGCCGAGCTGTGCGTCAAGGCCGTCGACGAGCCCACCATCGCCGCCCTCAACGAGCAGTGGATGGAGAAGGAGGGCCCGACCGACGTGCTGGCCTTCCCGATGGACGAGCTGCGGCCCGGACTGGTCAACGAGGAGCCTGAGGAGGGCGTGCTCGGCGACCTGGTGCTGTGTCCTGCGGTCGCCGAGCGGCAGGGCGCTGCCGCGGGCCACGGCACCGAGGCCGAGGTCGAGCTGCTGACCGTGCACGGCATCCTCCACCTCCTGGGCTACGACCACGCCGAGCCGGAGGAGCACCGGGAGATGTTCGGGCTGCAGGACGAGCTGCTCGCCGCCTGGCGCGCCGAACAGTGAGCGATCCCCTCGCCGGCCCCACCGGACTCGTGGCGGCCGGCGTCCTCGTCGTGCTGGCCGGCGTCTTCTCCGCCGCCGACGCCGCGCTCTCGACGTACTCCCGTGCTCGTGCCGAGGAGCTCGTCGACGAGGGACGGGCCGGTGCCCCGGCGCTGGTGCACCTGCTCGACGACCGGGCGCGCTACCTCAACACCGCGCTGCTGCTGCGGCTGCTGTGCGAGACCGCTGCCGCGGTCCTGCTCACGCTGGTGGTGCTGACCTGGTACGACGGGAACCGGTGGCCGGCGTTCCTGACCGCGGTCGTGGCGATGCTCGTGGTGTCGTTCGTCGTGATCGGCGTCGCACCCCGCACCCTCGGCCGCCAGCACGCCGACCGGGTGGCGCCGACGGCCGCGGTGCTGCTCACCGGCGCGACCCGCGTCCTCGGGCCGATCCCGCAGGTGCTGATCCGGATCGGCAACGCGATCACTCCCGGCCGCGGCTTCCGTACCGGCCCGTTCACCACCGAGACCGAGCTGCGCGAGCTCGTCGACTACGCCGAGGCGTCGGCGGTGATCGAGTCGGGCGAGCGCGCGATGATCCACTCGGTCTTCGAGTTCGGCGACACGATCGCGCGCGAGGTGATGGTGCCGCGTGGCGAGGTCGTCTACATCGAGCGCCACAAGAACCTCCGCCAGACCATGTCCCTCTTCCTGCGCTCCGGCTTCTCGCGGGTGCCCGTGATCGACGACAACCTCGACCACATCGTCGGGTTCGCCTACCTCAAGGACGTCGTACGCCGTGACTTCGAGGACCCCGACGTGGAGCTGACCCAGCGGGTCGAGGAGGTGATGCGGCCGGCGCTCTACGTCCCCGAGTCCAAGCAGGTCGACGCCCTGCTGTCGGAGATGCAGGCCTCGCGACAGCACATCGCCGTCGTCGTCGACGAGTACGGCGGCACCGCGGGCCTGGTCACCATCGAGGACCTCCTGGAGGAGATCGTCGGCGAGATCACCGACGAGTACGACGCCGAGCAGGTCGAGGCTTCCGCGCTGCCCGACGGCTCCTTCCGGGTGCCGTCCCGCTACCCGATCGACGACCTCGACGACCTGGTCGGGGTCGAGGTCGAGGACGACGACGTGGACAGCGTCGGAGGGCTGATGGCCAAGCTCCTCGGCCGGGTGCCGATCCCCGGCTCGCACGCCGAGGCCCACGGCCTGCGGTTCGTCGCCGAGGCCGCGGCGGGTCGGCGTAACAAGATCGAGAGCGTGCTGATCACCCGCCTGTCCGACGACGCGGCCTCGAGCACCCCTTCCTGACGACAACATCTACGCTCGTGCCCGTGAGCGCGAGCACGGCAGCCGGTGCGGGGCGCTTCGCGCCGCTCGGCGAGCGTCTGGCGCCGCTGGCGGCCGTCGTGGGTCTGCTCAGCCACGTCGTCGTCGGCGCTCCTGATCCGTGACGTCATCTCCGCCCGTCCCGTCAGCGTGCCGCAGCTGCTCGCGGAGGGCGTGCAGATCCTGGTCGTCCTGGCGGTGGGCTTCGCCCTGCTCTTCTGGCAGCTGGACCGTGGCGGCCCAGACGGTCGCGTGCAGCCCGACGTGGAGCGGATGGCGTTCTGGTTCACCCAGGACGCGATCCGGGAGTACTCCGACGAGTTCGACAACTGGCGGCCCCGGTTCCTCGACCATGTCTACCTCGCGATCACCAACACCATGGCGTTCTCGCCCACCGACACGATGCCGCCGAGCCGGACGGCGAAGATGCTGATGGTCTGGGAGTCGCTCGTCGCCTTCGCCACCATGGCCGTCCTGCGGGCCCGCGCGGTCAACATCCTGACCTGACCCGGCCGCCGCCGGGCGCGTCCTCGTATCGTTACGCCAATGAACGACGAGTCACACCCGATCGCCT
>JAHEXO010000535.1 GCA_023252065.1 Nocardioides sp.
AGACGACCAGCCTGGGCTCGAAGCTCCCCGAGCGTTGGGGTCTCCCCGATGCCTTGCGTGACGACACCGGCGTCATCTTCGCCTCCGCCTTCCCCGGCTACACGTCGTTCGCCCACGATCTCGAGGGCTACTTCACCGACCGCGGCCGACGCGAGCAGCTGCTCGCTCTGGAGGCCGTCCGTGCCCGGATGCGTGGCGGCGAGCCGGCCTGCTCCGAGACCGATCGTCGGATCGCCGAGCTGCGCGGCCTGCTGGAGTCCGAGCCCTTCTCCTTCGACCGGAGGTTCCTCTTCCGGTGCCTGTCCATGGGGCACTCACAGTTCGCCGAGATCATCGGAGCAAGGGGCCCGAACACCCAGATCAACGCGGCGTGCGCGAGCACCACGCAGGCGCTGTCGCTGGCCGAGGACTGGATCCGGGCCGGACGCTGCCGCCGGGTCGTGGTGGTCTCCGCCGACGACGCGACCAGCGACGAGCTCCTGCCGTGGATCACCGCTGGCTTCCTCGCCTCCGGCGCGGCGGCGACCGACGTGGCGATCGAGGACGCCGCGATCCCCTTCGACCGTCGACGCCACGGGATGGTCGTCGGGATGGGCGCAGCCTCCTTCGTGGTGGAGTCGGCCGAGGCTGCTCGCGAGCGCGGGCTGCAGCCGATCTGCGAGGTGCTGGGAGCGGTCACCGCGAACAGCGCGTTCCACGGCACACGCCTCGACGAGGATCACATCGCCCAGGTGATGGAGAACGTCGTCGCCCAGGCAGAGCGCCACGGAGTGGACCGGGCTGACATCGCAGGCTCGACCGTCTTCGTCTCGCACGAGACCTACACGCCTGCCCGCGGTGGCAGCGCCTCCGCCGAGATCAACGCGCTGCGGTCGACGTTCGGTGCGGCGGCCGACGCGATCGTGATCACCAACACCAAGGGGTTCACCGGGCACGCGATGGGTGCCGGCATTGAGGACGTCGTAGCGATCAAGGCGCTCGAGACCGGTGTGGTTCCGCCCGTGCCGAACTTCAAGGAGCCCGATCCCGAGCTCGGTGAGCTCCATCTCTCGCTGGGAGGAAGCTACCCCGTACACCACGCCCTCCGGCTGGCTGCGGGGTTCGGGTCCCAGATCGCCATGTCGCTGCTCAGGTGGACGCCGATGCCGGACGGCCGCCATCGGACCCCGTCCGAGCTCGGCTATGCCTACCGGATCATCGACCCGGAGGCCTGGCAGCGCTGGCTCGACTCTTTGGACGGCGGCCCGGGCGCGGCCCTGGAAGTACAGGCACGCCGGCTCCGCATCGTCGACGCCGACGCTCCGGGCGTCGAGCCCGCGGCAGCGGCGACCCCTGAGCCCGCGTCGTACTCGGTCGAGCCGGCACCCGAGCCGGTGGCCGTGGCTGTGGTCGCACCGGTGGCGGCAGGCCCGTCGGAGGAAGAGATCACCGAGGCCGTGGTCGCGATCGTGGCCGAGATGACCGGCTACCCACCCGAGCTCCTCGACCTCGACCTCGACCTCGAGGCCGACCTCGGCGTCGACACCGTCAAGCAGGCCGAGGTCTTCGCCGCGGTCCGCGAACGCTTCGGCGTCGAACGCGACGAGACCCTCTCACTGCGCGAGTTCCCCACCCTGACCCACGTCATCGGCTGGGTCCACGACAAGACCAGCAGCGCCGAGACCAGCACCACCACCCCCGGTCCGACCGTCGTAGCGACGGCCGACGACCTCCACCTCGCCACGGTGCTCGGGGACCTGGACGCAGTGGACGCCCTGCCACGCCGCGTGCCCGTGCCGGTGCTCCGACCCGCACTGGACCGCTGTGTGCCGACCGGGGTCGTTCTCGGCACAGGCACCCGCGTGGTGATGATGCGGGACTCCGGAGGGATCGCCGACGTCGTTGCGGCACGGCTGGCCGGCCGCGGAGTGACCGTGCTGCCGCTCGAGGCGGCCAAGACCACCGAGCAGGTCCTCTCGACCCTCGATGCCTGGCGGTCGGAAGGTGAGATCGCCGGTGTGTACTGGCTGCCCGCGCTCGATGACGAGGGACCGCTCGACTCGCTATCCCTCGCGGACGTGCGGGAGGCGCTTCGGCGGCGGGTGAAGCTTCTCCACGCCGTGATGCGGAGGTTGTACGACGACCAGCCGTTCCTGGTCGCGGGCACCCGCCTCGGCGGCTTCCACGGCTATGACGCCGCCGGCGCCACCGCGCCACTGGGTGGAGCTGTGACCGGCTTCGCCAAGTCCTACAAGCGCGAGCGCCCCGAGGCCCTGGTGAAGGCGGTCGACGTGTCGCTCGACGCCGAGGCGGCGGCGGTCGGAGACCTGCTCCTCGCCGAGACCCTCCAGGACCCTGGGTGTGTCGAGGTCGGCTACGCCGACCAGCGACGCTGGAGCGTGGGACTCAGCCCGCGTCCGTTCCCGCCGCGGAACACCGCCGCTGCAACGAGCAGGTGCCTGAGCCCGGACAGCACCGTCGTGGTGACCGGTGCTGCCGGAAGCATCGTCGCGGCCATCACCGCCGACCTCGCCCGAGCGGCCGGCGGCGGCACCTTCCATCTCCTGGATCTCACCCCGCAGCCGGACCCCACCGACGCCGATCTCCGGCAGTACGTCGAGGACCGGGAGGGGTTCAAGTCGGTCCTCGCCGCGAAGCTGCGGCAGCAGGGGCTGCGGCCGACACCGGTCGCGATCGACAAGGAGCTGGCGCGCTTCGAGCGGCTGGCGGCGGCGCTCACGGCCATCGACTCCGTGCGCAGGGCCGGCGGCACGGTGCACTACCACTCGGTCGACCTCACCGACCCTGATCAGGTCGCACGGGTGATGGCTCACGTACGGGCTTCCAGCGACCGCATCGAC
>JAHEXO010000536.1:0-409 GCA_023252065.1 Nocardioides sp.
ACCGCGCCGGCCCGGAGCCGCTCACGGAGCATCCGGTGGCGCCGGGGCGCGGTGGCGAGCTCGAGCCGGCGGGAGACCTCGGTGATGCCCACACCGGTGGCGCAGGCGATCTCCTGCGCGGCGATCTGGTCGGCCGTGAGCGGCACCGGCGAGCTCGTCGTCATCAGGGCGAGCTGCTGCTCCTCGACCGAGTGCAGGGCCGCGTACGCGTCGACGATCCGGCCCTCGAGACGGCACTTCTGGGTCTCGAGGCGCTCGATCTGGGACAGCACCGCATCGGCCTCGTCATGGAGCGATGAGTGGCGGGAGGCACTCTTGGGCGCGAGGGGCGGCGCCACGGTCCGCCGGAGTACGTGGATGATGCGAGGGTTCAGCCGACCCCCGTAAGAGTCGGCCTCGGACGGCGGGG
>JAHEXO010000536.1:419-2839 GCA_023252065.1 Nocardioides sp.
CGGCGCCGCCGCTGAGGCCGGTGTCTGCGACGCGCGCCGAGCACCCCTAGTCCAAGGTCGCAGCGCGGGCCTGCTCGCGGGCTGCGCGCCACCCGTCGAAGTCCCCCGCGTCCGAGCACTCGGCGGCACGCTCGGACCAGGCCTGCGCGACCAGCTCCTGGGACTCCACGCACGCCGCGGTCACGCGCACCTGGGCCGCGGCCACCGCGGACTTCACCCGCTCCAGCACGGCCAGCTGGTCGACCCGAACCTGGTCGGACTCGCCGACGGCACCGACCTGCGACAGCACCGTCACGAGAGCCGTCAGGCCCTCCGTCGTTACCATCGCATCATCGAACATGTGTTCTGCATATCTGCTTGGGTGAAGTAGGATCTGTGGATGACCGCGAATCCGGTTCGGGGTGTGGATTATCCGTCGACGTACCAGCAGCTGCTGGAGTGGTTCCCGGACAACGAGTCATGCCTGGACTACCTGGCCGGGCTGCGGTGGCCGGACGGGTTCGTGTGCCCCAAGTGTGAGCAGCGCGAGTTCTGGCGCACCGGTGCCGGGTTGTGGATGTGCCGGGCCTGCGGGCGGCGGACATCGGTGACCGCGGGGACGATCTTCGACCGGACGCGGACGCCGCTGTCGACCTGGTTCGCGGCGATCTGGTTCCTGACCTCGCAGAAGAACGGAATGTCAGCACTCGGGCTGCAACGGGTCCTCGGGTTCGGCTCCTACGAGACGGCGTGGGCGTGGATGCACAAGCTCCGCCGGGCCATGGTCCGCCCGGAACGCGACAAGCTGTCCGGCATTGTGGAGCTCGACGAAACGATGATCGGCGGCATCACCCCCGGTCGTGGCGGCGGCTATGGCGACAAGGTCGCGGTCATGATTGCCATAGAGCACAACGAAACTCATCGCCTGGGCCGGGTCCGGCTCGCCGTCGCCGACCACCCCGGAACCTCGCAGCTCGTCGACTTCGCCACCACCGTCATCGAGCCCGGCTCCACGATCCGCACCGACGGCGCCCGCACCCTGCGCCGGCTCGCCGACCTCGGGTACACCCACGAGTTCACCCTCGGCTACTCCGCGCCCGACAAGGCCAGCGTGCTGCCCGGCGTGCACCTGGTCGCCTCGCTCCTCAAACGCTGGCTCATCGGCACCCTGCACTTCCGCGTCGAGGAAGCCCACCTGCCCTACTACCTCGACGAGTACACCTTCAGGTTCAACCGCCGCAACGCCAAGTCCCGCGGCCTCCTCTTCTATCGCCTGCTCGAGCAAGCCGTCGACACAACCCCACATCCGCTGAAGGACCTCCTCAAGCCAGAAGCCGGCATACCGGACTTCACCTAAGCAGATATGCAGAACATGTGTTCGATTCTAGCTCGTCGACTGACGTGGGGGAAGGATCATCCACACCGAATTCGGTTCGTGGAGAGCGCAATCCGTGTCAGTCGACGTCCACGTAGAGGCAGAAGGGATGGCCGGCCGGGTCGAGCAGGACTCGAACATTCTCCTGCGGCTGGACGTCGGCGAGCTCTGCCCCCGCATCGACGGCATACGCGACGGCGCCGTCCAGCTCGTCCACCTCTAGGTCGAGGTGAAGCATCATGATCGGCTTCCCCGGCTCACTGGGCCAGACTGGTCGTACGTAGTTCGGCTCGGTCTGGAACGACAGGTTGTAGCCCGCGGTCTCCGACGGGGCGATCGTCGCCCAACCCGGGGTGTCCTTGTAGACCGTCCAGCCCAGGAGTCGCTCGTAGAAGCGCGCCAAGGCGGACGCGTCGGGACTGTCGAGCACGACGCCGAACCAGTGTTTCGTCGTTCGTAGCGGCATGGTCCTCAGTGTGTCGGGCGGCCGCCACCCGCGGACCGGGACGAAAACCTTCGTTTTGGGTGTATCAACCAGCGAAGGCCGTCACTCTGAAAGGAGTCGGCGAAGGTTCAGGCACGCGCGTCGACGAACCTCCACCCTCCAGGGGTGGTGCTGGGCGGGGCCTGGACCGCCCAGCACTTGACTGCCCAGGCAGCCTCAGCGCGACCGGGCGAGACCTCGCACGATGACCGAGAGCCCGACCTCGAACGCCTTGGCCTCTGTCGTCGCATCAGGTGCGGGCAGATCCGGGTCGACCGAAGCAGCCAGAGTCCGGTCCTGCTGTCCGGCGACAGATCCCAGGATGTGGTGCACGACGAGGGCCGCCACCTCGTCGCGCTCGGCCGCGGGGGCCCCGGCGTCGTGGACGAGTCGGGCCAGGTCTCGGAGCGGGCGCGCGGCACCCGGCTCGACGGCATACGCGAGTCCGACGACATCGGCAGCATCGGGGACCTTGACGAGGGCCTCGCGCACGGCCACGGCGAGGCCGACGAGCGCGTCGGCGGCCGGCTGGTCTGGAGGCGGGGTGACGATCTCCGCGAGCAGCACGTCGGCCACCTCGAC
>JAHEXO010000537.1 GCA_023252065.1 Nocardioides sp.
GCGTAGGAGGAGTCGGGGATCACAGCGAGGGTGTCGGCCTCCTGGCCGTCGGGACCCCACATGTGGCCGCTGGTGCGGATCATCGCCGGCATCGAGGCGTCGACGATCACGTCGGACGGCACGTGCAGGTTGGTGATCCCCCGGTCGGAGTCGACCATCGCCAGCGCCGGACCCGAGGCGATCCCGGCCTCGAACGCCGCCTTGATCTCCGCGCCGTTCGGAAGCGCGTCGAGACCGGCCAGGATCCCGCCCAGCCCGTTGTTGGGGCTCAGCCCGGCCGCGGCCAGGTCGTCGCCGTAGGTCGCGAAGACGTCGGCGAAGAACGCCGTGACCACGTGGCCGAAGATGATCGGGTCGGAGACCTTCATCATCGTGGCCTTGAGGTGCACCGAGAACAGCACGTCGTCGGCCTTCGCGCGCGCGATCGCGTTCGCCAGGAACGCGTGCAGGTGGGCGACCTGGAGCACGGTGCCGTCGACGATCTCGCCGGCCAGCACCGGCACCGCGTCCTTGAGCACCGTCACGGTGCCGTCGGCGGCCTCGTGCTCGATGCGGAGGGTGTCGTCGGCCTCGAGCACCACCGACTTCTCGTTGGACTTGAAGTCGTGCTCGCCCATCGTCGCCACGTTGGTCCTGGACTCGTGGCTCCAGGCGCCCATCGAGTGGGGGTGCCTGCGGGCATAGCCCTTGACCGACTCGGCCGCGCGACGGTCGGAGTTGCCCTCGCGGAGCACCGGGTTGACCGCGCTGCCCTTGACCTTGTCGTAGCGGATGCGGGCGTCCTTCTCCTCGTCGGTGGCCGGGGAGTCGGGGTAGTCGGGCAGGTCGTAGCCCTGGCTCTGCAGCTCGGCGATCGCGGCCTTGAGCTGCGGCATCGAGGCCGAGACGTTGGGCAGCTTGATGATGTTGGCCTCGGGGGTCTTGGCGAGCGCGCCGAGCTCGGCCAGCGCGTCGTCGAGGCGCTGCTCGTCAGTCAGCCGGTCGGGGAACTGGGCGATGATCCGCCCCGCCAGGGAGATGTCGCGGGTCTCGACGGCCACGCCCGCCTGGTCGGCGTAGGCCTGGACGATCGGCAGGAACGAGTACGTCGCGAGCAGCGGAGCCTCGTCGGTGTGGGTGTAGATGATCGCCGGCTTCGGAGCGGCATGCGGTGCGGGGGCGGCAGCGTCGGTCACCCTCGCGACGCTAGCCGGGGGTGTCGAGAGCCGACAAACCGGGGCCCCGGCCGAGGCGACGCGCTCACGGCCGCATCCGCACCAGGAACAGCTCGCTGGTCGAGACCGCCACGGTCTGCTGGGCGACCAGGCCGACGCCCGGGGCGTAGTAGGTCCGGTCGACGTGGATCGGGGCGATGCGGCTGACGTCGCGGGTCAGCACCGTACGGCGGTAGGTCCGCGCGGGCACGGACGCGGTGGCGTCGAGCGAGAGCACCGTGGAGCGGCGCTCGACGACGCCTCGCTGGTAGGCGTTGAGATAGCCGTCGCCCATCCGGGGACTCGCTGCCATGATCAGCCCCGCCCAGGCACCGTTGCGCCCGGCCTGCCACGAGCGGGTCGCCAGGGCGTCGAGGCCGCGGCCGGACGAGCTGAGCCGCTGGCCGAACCACCAGACGTTGCCGGCCGTGTCCTGGGCGTACCAGCGGACGGCGAGTGGCGTCGTACGGGCTCCGTGGACGGCGACCCAGCGGACCGGCCGGGTCGCGACGCCCGCGATACGACGGGTGCCCGGGAGCGCGGTGGCGACCACGACGCCGGAGCCGCCGAGGGTGTAGCGCCGGTAGGTCCACGAGGTGCCGGGTGGCAGCGGGAACCACGTGTTGGTGACGTCGGGGGTGAAGTCGGCCGGGTCCGGGCTGGGCGTCGGGATCGTGAGCTGGTCGATGCCGGTCGGACCGAGCGGCGCGGGCGACGCACCGCACGCAGCAAGGGTCAGCACGGCGACGAGAGCGGCCAGACCACGCGTCGTGGCCGCCGCGCGAGTCATGCCTGCAGCATGCCAGCCCGCTGGCCGACGGCCCGTGAGCCGCTGCTAGCGTCGCTGGGGTCGGCAACGTCCCCGTCCCCACGAGGAGAATCCCGTGAGCACTGCTCCCCTCAAGGTCGCCGTGACCGGTGCAGCCGGTCAGATCGGCTACAGCCTCCTGTTCCGGCTCGCGAGCGGGTCCCTGCTCGGCGCGGACCGCCCGATCGAGCTGCGGCTCCTGGAGATCGAGCCGGCCCTCCCGGCCCTCGAGGGCGTCGTCATGGAGCTCGACGACTGCGCGTTCCCGACGCTGGCCGGCGTCGAGATCGGTGCCGACCCCACCAAGATCTTCGACGGCGTCAACCTCGCCCTGCTCGTCGGCGCACGCCCGCGCGGCCCGGGCATGGAGCGCAGCGACCTGCTCGAGGCCAACGGCGCGATCTTCACCGCGCAGGGCAAGGCCCTCAACCAGGTAGCCGCCGACGACGTCCGCATCGGCGTGACCGGCAACCCGGCCAACACCAACGCCCTCATTGCGATGACCAACGCTCCCGACATCCCGCGCGAGCGCTTCTCGGCGCTGACCCGGCTCGACCACAACCGGGCGATCTCGCAGCTCGCGGCGAAGACCGGCGCCCCCGTCACCGACATCACCAAGATGACCATCTGGGGCAACCACTCGGCGACGCAGTACCCCGACCTGTTCCATGCCGAGGTCGGCGGACGCAACGCCGCCGAGGTGGTCGACGACCACGACTGGCTGGAGAACACGTTCATCCCGACCGTCGCGAAGCGCGGTGCCGCGATCATCGCCGCCCGCGGGTCGTCGTCGGCCGCCTCGGCGGCGTCGGCGACCATCGACGCCGCCCGCGAC
>JAHEXO010000538.1 GCA_023252065.1 Nocardioides sp.
TCGTGGGTACGCTGCGCGCAGGGCATCAGCCGGTTCGCGGGGGACGGGAGCACGCCCCCCGAGTGAACGAGAGGACCAGGCATGAGGTGCACGCGGTGACCCAGGTGGTCTCCGGACTCTCCCTCGGCGGTCGCTACCTCCTCGACGAACGAGTCGCCTCCGGCGGGATGGCCGACGTGTGGGCGGCCGACGACGCGGTGCTGCAGCGGCGGGTCGCGGTCAAGGTGATGCGCCCCGACCCCGACCACGAGGAGCTCTTCGCCCTCCGTTTCCGTGACGAGGCGCTGCACTCCGCGGCTCTGATCCACACCAACATCGCGACCCTCTTCGACTACGGCGAGGACGACGGCGTCGCCTTCTTGGTCATGGAGCTGGTCGACGGCAAGCCGCTCTCGACCCTGATCAAGGAGCGCGGCCGGATCGAGCCCGACCAGGTGCGCTCCATCGTCGGGCAGTGTGCGCTGGCCCTCGGCGTCGCGCACGAGTCCAAGGTCGTCCACCGCGACGTCAAGCCCGCCAACATCCTGATCCGCGACGACGGTCTGGTGAAGCTCACCGACTTCGGCATCGCCCGCGCCGTCGACGCCTCGGGTCACACCCGCGCCGGCGACCTGCTCGGTACGCCGAGCTACATCAGCCCCGAGCAGGCGCTCGGCCGGCCGGCGACCGGCGCCAGCGACCTCTACGCCCTCGGCGTCGTCGCCCACGAGATGCTCAGCGGCGCGAAGCCGTTCGACAAGCAGACCCCGATCGCGACGGCGATGTCCCACCTCCACGAGGAGCCGCCGCCGCTGCCGGACGACGTACCGGAGGACCTCGCCGGCGTCATCGAGGACATGCTGGAGAAGGACCCGCGCGACCGGCCGGAGAACGCCCGGGCCGTCGCGATCCGGCTCGGTCTCGCCGACCACGAGATCATGGGGCTGTCGTTGGGCCTGGCGCAGGCCGTGTACGGCGAGTCGTCGCTCGAGGACGACGCGCTCCTCGACCCGGACCCGACCCCGGTCGAGGCGACCGGCACCATGGCGGTCGACCGGGCCGCCCTCCTCGACGACTGAGGTCGACCCAGCCTCAGCGGAAGGCGTCCGCGGCGGCCTGGATCCGCCCGACGTAGGTGGTCCACCCGTCGGCGTCCAGGGCGGAGGCGTCGCGGCCACCACGGCCGTCGACCGTCTCGCGCAGGATGTCGCAGTGGCCGGCGTGCTGCGCGGTCTCGGCGACGACCCGGACGACGAGGTGGCCGAAGGTCGTGTGGCGTCGCTCCTCGGGCCACCAGGCCACGGTGGCCGGTGCGTCCAGCGCGAGGGTGGCCAGCGACTCGTCACTGTGCCGCCAGGCGGTGCGGTAGAGGTCGAGGAGGTAGTCGCGGCTCTGGTCCGGCGTCGCCCACATGTCGGCCGACTCCCACACCGAGCCGTCGTCCTCCCAGGGCAGCGACACCGGAGACGGCCGGCCGACGCACGCGCCGAGGTAGCCGAGCTCGATCCCCGACAGGTGCTTGACCAGCCCGAGCAGGTTGGTCCCCGAGGGCACCAGCGGGCGGCGGGCGTCGTACTCCGAGAGGCCGTCGACCGACCGGACGACGGCGTCGCGACCCTCCTGGAGGTAGCTCCGGAGGTCGTCGCCGAGGCCGCTCATCGGCGGGTGAGGTCCTGGTAGTCGGGGTGCTTGCGCAGCCAGGCGCGGACGAAGGGACAGCTCGCGGCCACCCGGATCTCCGGGCGCTCCCGGACCTGGTCGAGCGACTGGCGGACCAGGGCCGAGCCGACGCCCTGACCCTCGTAGGCGTCGTCCACCTCGGTGTGGACGAAGGTCATCGTCCCGCCGGCCAGCAGGTAGGCCGAGAAGCCGGCCAGCTTCCCGTCGACGTAGGCCTCGAACCTGCTCTCGTCGGGGTTGTCGTGCACCTCTACGGCGGTCATGGTCCCGACGGTACCCAGGTGAACAGGGAGCGAAGCCTGGGGCGGCACCCCGTACCGGCGAACCGGATGGGCCACAATGCAGCCATGCGGCCCCAGGTCGTCGCACACCGCGGCGCCAGCTTCGACAACGCCGAGCACACGTTGGGGGCCTACCTCGAGGCGATCCGCAGCGGGGCCGAGGCACTCGAGTGCGACGTCCGCCTCACCGCCGACGGCCACCTGGTCTGCGTCCACGACCGCGACCTGCGTCGTACGGCGTCGCGGCGTGGGCTGATCTCGACGATGGAGCTGGCCGACCTCGACCAGCTGGAGTTCGCCTCCTGGAAGAACCCGTGGGCCGGGCTCGACGACGAGGAGCCGGACCGTGACGCCGGCCTCGACAAGGTGCTCACCCTGCGCCGGCTGATGGAGACCGTCGCCGACGCCGACCGCCCCATCGAGCTCGCGATCGAGACCAAGCACCCCACGCGGTACGGCGGGCTGGTCGAGCGCCGGCTCGTCGAGGCGCTCGCGGAGTTCGGCTGGACCGGCTCCGACAGTCCGGTGCGGGTGATGAGCTTCTCCTACGTCGCCTTGCAGCGGATGCAGCGCCTGGCGCCGGACCTGCGGCTGGTGATGCTGATCGAGAAGGCCCGGCACTGGCCGATGCTGAAGCCCGTGCTGGAGGACGGCTGGCTGCTGGGGCCCGGGATCACAACCCTCACCAAGCACCCGAAGTTCGCCCAGCGCCTGGTCCGCACCCGCCGCGACCTGCACGTCTGGACGGTGAACACCCACGAGCAGCTGGACCTGTGCCAGTCGCTGGGGGTGCGCGCGGTGATCACCGACCGGCCGCGCCAGATGGTCAGTTGGCTCGACGACGAGGACGCACCCTAGCCTCGTGGCATGGCCAAGAAGTCACGGACCAAGGC
>JAHEXO010000539.1 GCA_023252065.1 Nocardioides sp.
GGCGCGAGCAGATGTACGCCGTCGCCGAGCGTCTCTACCCGGACTCCTACCTCGCCCTGGCGACCGCCACCTTCCGCGAGATGGTCGCGGCCGGGATCGCGTGCGTGGGGGAGTTCCACTACCTGCACCACCAGCCCGACGGCACGCCGTACGACGACCCGAACGCGATGGGCCAGGCGTTGCTCGAGGCGGCACGCACTGCCGGGCTGAGGATCACGCTGCTCGACACCTGCTACCTCGCGGCCGGGATCGGGCGGCCGGTCGAGGGCGTGCAGCGACGGTTCAGCGACGGGGACGTCGACGGCTGGAGTGCGCGTGTCGACGCGCTCACGCCCACCGACGGGGCGCGGATCGGCGCCGCCTACCACTCGGTCCGCGCCGTACCCCGCGACCAGATGCGAGCCAAGACCCCGTCGCCGCTGCACATCCACCTCTCCGAGCAGGTCGCGGAGAACGAGCAGTGCCTGGCGGCGTACGGCCTCAGCCCCGCGCAGGTGTTCGCCGAGGCCGGCCACTTGACCGACCGGAACACGCTCGTCCACGCGACCCACCTCACCGACACCGACGTACGGCTCATCGGCGGGGCGCGCGCGTATGTCGACTTCTGTCCCACGACCGAGCGTGACCTCGGCGACGGCATCGGGCCCAGCCGCGCGCTCCGCGACGCCGGTGCCCGGCTGACGCTCGGGTCGGACAGCCACGCCGTCATCGACCTGTTCGAGGAGATGCGGGCCGTCGAGCTCGACGAGCGTCTCGCCACGCGGCAGCGGGGTCACTGGACGGCTGCCGACCTGCTGGTGGCCGGCCTGCGACACGACTCCCTCGGCTGGGACGACGCCGGTCGGATCGAGGTGGGCTGCCGGGCCGACCTGGTCACGATCGGGACCGAGCGGGTGCGCACCGCCGGGACCGGTGCCGACGAGAACACCGCGGTCTTCGCGGCGGTCGCCGAGGACGTCAGCCACGTCGTCATCGACGGCCGGGTCGTCTTCCGGCAGGGTGACCGCGAGGAGCTCGGCCGCGACCTGGCCGCCGCGATCGACCGGATCTGGGGGCAGTCATGAGCGCGACCGTCATCACCGGCATCGGCGAGCTCGTCACCAACGCCCCCGAGGGGCCGGACGTGCTCGGCACGATCTCGGACGCGGCCGTGGTCGTCGAAGGGTCGACGGTCGCCTGGGTCGGGCCCGCGGCCCAGGCGCCGGCCGCCGACGAACAGGTGGACGCGGGCGGACGCGCCGTCCTCCCCGGCTTCGTGGACTCCCACTCCCACCTCGTCTTCGCCGGCGACCGGGCGGCGGAGTTCGCGGCCCGGATGGCGGGCGAGTCCTACGCCGCCGGCGGCATCCGCACCACCGTGGCCGCCACCCGGGCGGCGACCGACGAGCAGCTCACCAGCCACGTCGGGCGGCTGGTCCAGGAGATGCGCCGGCAAGGCACCACGACCGTGGAGATCAAGAGCGGCTACGGGCTCACCGTCCACGATGAGGCCCGCAGCCTGGCGATCGCCCGCCAGTTCACCGAGGAGACCACCTTCCTCGGGGCCCACGTGGTGCCCGACGGCACCACTCCGGAGGAGTACGTCGCGCTGGTCACCGGGCCGATGCTCGAGGCGTGCGCGCCGCACGCGCGCTGGGTGGATGCGTTCTGCGAACGGGGGGCGTTCGACGCCGACCAGGCCCGCAGCGTGCTCGAGGCGGGGGCCGCGGCCGGACTCAGCGGCCGTCTCCACGCGAACCAGCTGGGCCCGGGACCCGGCGTACGGCTCGTGGCGGAGCTCGGCCTGACGGCGGTCGACCACTGCACCTACCTCGAGGACGAGGACGTCGCCGCGCTCCGCGACGCCGGCACCATCGCCACGTTGCTCCCCGGCGTCGAGTTCTCGACCCGCCAGCCCTATCCCGACGCCCGCCGCCTGCTGGACGCGGGCGTCCGGGTCGCCCTGGCCACGGACTGCAACCCCGGATCCTGCTTCACCAGCTCGATGCCGCTGTGCATCGCCCTGGCGGTCCGGGAGATGCGGATGACGCCCGGCGAGGCCGTGTACGCCGCCACCGCGACCGCCGCGGCCGCGCTCGACCGCGACGACGTCGGCGTCCTCGCCCCGGGCCGGCGAGCCGACTTCCTGATCCTCGACGCGCCCAGCCACCTCCATCTGGCCTACCGCCCCGGCGTACCCCTCGTCGCCGGCACCTGGGTCGGCGGCCGGCCGGTCTGACGGCGCCCGCAGACAGCGCTTCTGACCTGGGCGGATGCGGTGCATGAGGGTAGCGCTCCCCGAGGGCAGATGCGATCTGAGGTAGGGCGGCCCCAGGGATAGGGCACGGTGCCGATGTCCCGGCCTACCTCAGGCGACGAGTCTCTTCCTTGTCGGACGAGAAGTCGGACGAGAACCGAAGGGACGAGACATGAACGACCTATTCCTCCTCGAGCCGGAGTACCGCTACCACACCGAGCGCACCCGCCGTCAGCTCAAGCCGGTCCGGAACCGCCGCTGGCTCCGCCGCCAGCAGGACGCCGGCCGGGCGGCGGCCAGCGACGAGAAGAACTGGATCAACTGAGGTGATGATGTCGGCGGTCCACGACATCATGGACCCCGTGACGTCGGCGCTGGTTGGTCGAGATGCCGAGCTGGAGCACCTCTGCTCCACGCTCGGCATCTCTGCGTCCGCCACCGATCAGCCTCGTGCGGCGGTGCTGCTCGCGGGCGACGCCGGAGTCGGTAAGACGCGCCTGCTGACCGAGCTCCGCGACCGGGCGGTCGCCGAGGGCTGGCAGGTGCTCGCGGGTCACTGCCTCGACTTCGCCGACAGTGCGCTGCCCTACCTCCCCA
>JAHEXO010000057.1 GCA_023252065.1 Nocardioides sp.
CGTCGGTCCGCCAGAACAGCAGGTCGGCCTTCGCGCCCGGTGCCACCCGCCCGAGGTCCGGTCGCCCGAGCACCCGCGCCGCGTTGACCGTCGCGGCGTCGAAGACCTGCCGCGCGGTCGACACGTCCGTACGGCGAGCCGCGACCTTGCCGGCGATGGCGGTCCAGCGCAGCGACTCGATCATCGACTGCGGCGCCGTGTCCGTGCCGAGGCACATGTTGATGCCCGCGTCGACGTAGCCGGGGAACGACTCCATCACCAGGCCGCGCCGGATGAAGCACCACGCGTTGTAGGAGACCGAGGTCCCCGACGACGCGAGGAGCGCCAGGTCGTCGCCGGCGAAGTTCACCCACGAGCTCCCGGTCACGAAGACCGCATGGCCCAGCAGGGTGCGCGGCCCGAGGAAGCCGAGGTCGGAGAGCCACTCGACCGGCGAGCGGCCGTGTCGTCGGGTCATCTCCTGGAACTCCCAGACGCCCTGCGAGGCGTGCAGCGAGATCGGCAGGTCGAGGTCGTCGGCCGCAGCCCGCGAGTCGCGCAGCAGGGCCTCGCTGCAGGTGTCGACCTGGGCGGGAGCCAGCAGGCCCCCGAGCCGGCCGTCTGCCCGCCCGCGCAGCCGCTCGGCGAAGTCGACCGCGCGCTCGAACGCCGCACGGCCGTCATCGGGTGCCCAGTCGTAGTCCACCCGTCGCCCGTCCGGGGTGAACCATCGGCCGGAGCGATACATCGGAGCGACGTAGCCGCGCAGCCCGCTCGCCTCGATCGCGTCCGCGGCGTAGTCCTCGTGGCCGCCCATCTGCACGACCGTCGTCGTGCCGGTGCGGGCCAGCTCGATGAGCGAGTAGTCGATGCACGCCCGGGCGCCCTCGTCGTCGAGGCCGGCCATCTCGGCCGGAAGGATCTCGATCAGCCCGGTCAGCCAGAACTGCCGGTTGCCGACGTCCTCCTGCACCGACTTGTCGATGGGCGACTCGTCGAGGTGGGAGTGGGTGTTGATGAAGCCCGGCGTGATGATCCGGTCGGGGGCGTCGACGGTCCGGTCGACCGGCCCGTCGTACGACGGGCCGACGTGGGTGACCCGGTCGTCCTCGACGACCACGCAACCCTCGCGCAGGATCCGGTGCTCGCCGTCCTGGAACGCGACGACCCAGCCGGCGCGGTAGAGCGTGGTGGCCACGGCAGACCTACTCGGCCAGCCAGACGCCCACGAACAGGGCGCCCAGGGCGGTGAGGCCGGTGAGCGCGCCGAAGATCGCCATCATCCGGGGCGTGGTGGCCTTCTGGTGGAGGTACGCCGTCACGCCGGAGGCCAGGACGAGCGCGTACTTGAGCATCAGCGTGCGGTGGAAGGCCTGGCTGTCGTCGTCCATGGCCATGACGTTCCAGATCCCGGTGACCACCAGCACGGCGAACGCCGGCCAGGCGATGCGGTTGAAGGCCCGCGCCGCGACCTTGGTCACCCCCTCGGCGGTGCCGCGGAGGGCCGGCACCAGAGCGGCCAGGGTGATCTGGCCCCCCACCCACACCGTCGCCGCCAGCACGTGCAGGAACAGCCGCACGGTCTCCAGGTCGAGAGTCTTCACACTGCGTTCAGCCCTTCCGCCACATCGGCCACAGCTCCGGACCGTCCGGGACCCGGATCGGGTCGCGGAGCTCGAAGCCGAAGCGCTCGTACAGGGGAATGTTGTCCTGCTTGCTGCTCTCGAGGTACGCCGGCCCCCGCACCCGCTCGAGCCGGTGCCTCAGGAGCGCGGAGCCGATGCCCTCGCCGCGGCGCACGGCGCCGACGCCGGCGAGGTACCAGAACTCCTCCTGCGGGCGAGCCCGGTGCATGAGGGTCTCGATCGTGGCGCCCCGCGCGAGGTGGCGCCGCAGCGCCCAGGCGTACGCCGGGAGCGAGGCCAGCTGGCGGGCGGCGGACAGCCGGTAGCCGGGCGGGTCCCAGAACGCCGCACCGACCGCCACGCCGTCGAGGACGGCCACGTCGGTGCCCCCGGGCGCCGCGTGGGCGAAGCGGGCGTGGGCGGCGAAGAGGGGCTCGAGCGAGCGGCCCGCGGGCAGCAGCCACCGGGTCACGGGGTCGTCGTCGAAGGCCGCCGCCATCACCCTCACGACGTCGGGACGGTCGGCGGCGGTCGCCTGCCGCACCTCGAGCACGCGGCGATGCTAGCCCTGGGTAGAGTCCTGGAGATCATGCCGATCGTCCGGCGAGCCGTCGCGCCGTTCTTCGTGTCCCTGGCCGTGCTCACCCTTCTCACCGGCTGCCTCGGCCTCTCCCACGGCGGTGTCTCGGCCGCCGATGCGGCGGTCCCCGACCTCGGGGCCTGCCGGATGCTGACGCCCGGCGACGTCGCCCTTCCCAGCAGCTCCACGGCCACCGTCGACTGCACGCAGCCGCACACCGCCCAGACCTTTGCGGTCGGCACCGTGCCCTCGGACCTCGCCGACGCCTCCTACGACGACAGCCGGGTGGCCGCCTACGCCTACCGCTACTGCACCGACCACTTCATCGACTTCACCGGAGCCGACGAGAGCCTGGCCATGCGCACGATCCTGAGCTGGGCGTGGTTCCGCCCGAGCAAGGCCGCCTGGGACTCCGGCGCCCGCTGGTTCCGCTGCGACGTGATCGGGGGCGGCGACCAGGCCAAGACCTACGTCGACCTCCCCACCGACGCGAAGGGGCTGCTCCTCGGGCGCCCCGCCGACCGCTGGATGGTGTGCGCGGACGGCGCGACGGTGGCCGGCTCGGTGAAGGTGCCGTGCTCGGCGAAGCACACCTGGCGTGCCGTGACCACCATCGTCCTGGGCAGCGCCACCGACACCTACCCGGGCGACACCGATGTGCAGCAGCGGACCAAGGACTTCTGCTCCAAGTCCGTGGGGGCCTGGCTCGACTACCCGGTCGACTACAACTTCGGGTACTCCTGGTTCCAGCGCCCCGAGTGGGACGCCGGCAACCGCCGCTCCGTGTGCTGGGCGAGGACGGACCGATGAGGCACCGGCTGGCCGTGCTCATCGGGATCGTCGTCTCCGCGCTCGCCCTGACCGCCTGCTCGGGGAGCGGCAGCTCGGCCCCGGCGGCCGATCCGACGCCATCCCTGACCTCGTCGCCCCCCAGCAGCACCACCCCCACCCCCACTCCCACGCCGCAACCGGACCCACCGCCTCCCGCCCACGCGTGCTACCGCCTCGGGTACGACGCCGCCCTGGCCCCCACGAACCACCTCGAGCCGGTGCGCTGCTCCGGGACCCACTCGGCGATCACCTTCTTCGTGGGCCACTTCGCGAAGGGGCTGCCCGTCGACGGCCCGCAGGTGCACCAGACCGAGTCGCGGGTCTGCCCGCGCCGGTTCGCGTCGTTCGTCGGCGGCAGCCTCGAGGACCGCAGGCTGAGCCTCCTGCGGACCGTGTGGTTCAGCCCGACCGTCGAGCAAGCCGCCCTCGGGGCCCGATGGTTCCAGTGCGTGGCGATCGCCCTGCGCGGTGACCAGCACCTCGCGCTCCTCGACGTCCCGGTGCGAGGCGCGCTCGACACCGACGCCGGCCGTGGTCACTACGGCCTGTGCGCCACCGACCAGCCCGGAGCCCCCGACTTCGAGCAGCGCATCTGCTCGCGGCCCCACTCCTGGCGGTCGCTGCGCACGGTCGGCTTCGGCCCGGGGCGCTACCCGGGAATCGACACGGTGAAGGCGGCCGGCCAGACCCCCTGCCAGGACGCCGCCCGCGCGGTCGCCACCGACCCGCTGAACTACCAGTGGTCCTACACCTGGCCCACGAAGGCGCAGTGGAAGGCCGGCCAGACCTACGGCGTGTGCTGGGCGCCGGCCTGAGCTCGCGGGCCCTCAGAAGCCGAGCTTGCGCAGCTGCCTGGGGTCGCGCTGCCAGTCCTTGGCGATCTTCACGTGCAGGTCGAGGTAGACCGGGGTGCCGAACAGCGACTCGATCTGCTTGCGGGCCACGGTCCCGACCTGACGCAGCCGGGCGCCCTGGTGGCCGATCACGATGCCCTTCTGCGACGAGCGCTCGACGTAGAGGCTGGCGCTGATGTCGAGCAGCGGCTTGTCGTCGGGCCGGTCCGGGCGCATCCCCATCTCCTCGACCACGACCGCGATCGAGTGCGGCAGCTCGTCGCGCACGCCGTCGAGCGCGGCCTCGCGGATCAGCTCGGCCGCCAGGATCTCCTCGGGCGCGTCGGTGAGGTCGTCGTCGGGATAGAGCTGTGGCCCCTCGGGCATCAGCCCGACCAGCAGGTCGGCGAGCAGCTGCACCTGGTCACCGGAGACGGCCGACACCGGCACGATCTCCTGCCACTCGGTGCCGGTCTCTCGGCCGAGCTCGGCGATGTCGAGGAGGTGGCGGCCGATCTGCTCGCCCGACGCGAGGTCGGTCTTGGTGGCCACCGCGATCTTCGGCGTACGGCGCACCTTGGCCAGCTCGGTCACCAGGTAGCGGTCACCCGGCCCGATCTTCTCGTTCGCCGGGAAGCACACCGCCACCACGTCGACCTCGGCCCAGGTGGTCCGGACCAGGTCGTTGAGCCGCTCGCCGAGCAGCGTCCGCGGGCGGTGCAGGCCGGGGGTGTCGACCAGGATCAGCTGGGCGTCGTCGCGGGTGACGATGCCGCGCACGACGGTGCGGGTCGTCTGCGGCTTGTCGGAGGTGATCACGATCTTCTGCCCGACCACCGCGTTGGTCAGGGTCGACTTCCCGGCGTTGGGCCGGCCCACGAAGCAGGCGAAGCCGCTGCGGTAGGTCTCTGCGCGGTCAGCCATCGCGCGCCTCGTCGTACTGGGCCCAGATCTCCTCGTCGGACCTGCCCGCGGCCCGGCCGGCGCGCCAGATCGGGCCCGGGTCGACCGCGCGCGGCCGGCGGGCCGTCACGGCGCGCCAGTAGCCCATCACGTCGTAGGCCGTGCTCGGCAGCTGTCTCTCGCGCATGAGGTGCTTGCGGATCGCCCGCATCTGGGCCGACTCGCCGGCCATCCAGAAGTAGCCGTCGCCCGCGGGCCAGCCGATGCCCTCGACCACCTCGGCCAGGCGCGAGCGGCCCTCGGCCGGCGGCGTGAGCCAGGTCACGTCCGCGGAGTCCGGGAGATAGCCGGTCAGGTCGTCGGGCACCTCGGCCCAGACCCGCGTCGGCAGGTCGGTCGCCTCGGTGATCCGCGCCATCGCGGGCATCGCGGTCAGGTCACCGACCAGCATCAGCCAGGCAGCGCCCTCCGGAGGCTCGAAGGAGCCCTGCGCACCGGTGACCACCACGCGGTCGCCCACGCACTCGCCGCTCGCCCAGTCGGTGACCAGGCCCTCGTCGTGCACTACCACGTCGAGGTGCAGCCGGTCACCGTCCAGCGCCCGCACGGTGTAGTAGCGCACCTGGTACTGCCCGGGCACGACCAGCCCGACCCACTCGTCTGCGATGCCCGACGACTCGAGACCCGGCACCGAGAGGGTCAGCCGCAGCAGGTGCGGCGAGATCCGGGTACGCGCGAGCACGACAGCATCGAGACGTCGTGACCTGGTACTCATCGTGTCAAATCTAGTCTGCGGGGTCCGGGCTACTAACATCGGCGAGTGGCCAGCACAGACATCTCCAGGGCTGACCCGCGTCACCGTGTGCTCGGGCCCGAACGCATGGACTCGACCGGGTGGCGGTGGCGGCATGTCCGCTGGGCCGCGTTCGCGGCCTATGCGCTGGGGCTGGCGTTGTTCGTCAGGCTCCAAGGGGTGCCGACCGACCGCCTCGGCATCTACGCCGGCATCCTGGTGTTCCTGAGCATCTTCACGCTCGGCCGGGGCTGGGCCGCGTGGTCACAGATGATGGTCGACTGGCTGCCGTTCCAGGCGGTCCTGCTGGTCTACGACTACAGCCGTGGCTTCGCGTCGCCCTACTCGTCCTACCAGGTCGAGCAGCACCTCTACCCGATCACCGACGTCTCCAACCGGCTCGGGCTGCCGCTCCACGTGATGTTCCCGATCAAGGTCGACCAATGGCTCGGCTTCGGCACCATGCCCACCACGTGGGTCCAGGAGACGTTCCACCCCACCTCCGCCATCCCCTGGTACGGCGTGCTGGTCAGCCTGGTCTACTGCAGCCACTTCCTGGTGATGCCGACCGTCGCGGTGATCCTCTGGATCCGCAACCGGCCGCGGTTCCTGGTCTGGATGCGGATGGTGATCGCTCTGGCAGCGCTCGGGCTGACCACCTACTTCCTCTACCCGATGGCTCCTCCGTGGCTGGCCGACTCCGGCGGCGTGTTCCCCGGGGCGACCGTCGGGCGCTACACCTCCGAGGGCTTCGACCTGATCGGGCTCCACATGGTCGGTGGCATGGTCAGCCAGGGTCAGTACCTGGTCAACCCGGTGGCCGCGATGCCCTCGCTGCACACGGCGTACGCCACTCTCGCGGCCGGCTTCTTCTGGTTCGGGAGGAAGTGGTGGCAGAAGGCCCTCCTGGCCTGCTACCCCCTCGCCATGGGCTTCTCGCTGCTCTATGGCGGTGAGCACTACCTGGTGGACGAGATCGCGGGCGCCCTCTACGCGCTGGTGGTCATCGCCGGCTGGCGCATCCTGCACGCCCGCCGGTTGCGACGAGAGGCGAGCGTCTCGATTGCCGTCGCCGAGGGAGCAAGGTCGGCTCAGGCCGGGTAGGTCGCCTCCATCGGGAAGCCGGGCCGCAGCGGGAAGTCGTCGCGCCCCTGGTCGTCGGTCTTGACCGCCAGCACGTGGTGGAGCTGGATCTCGTTGCGCTCGAAGGCCAACCGGGACCCGGCCATGTACAAACCCCAGACGCGGGCGGTGCCCTCACCGACCTCGTCGACGCAGGCGTCCCAGTTCACCTCGAGGTTGGCGCACCAGCCGGCCAGCGTGCGGGCGTAGTGGAGCCGGAAGTTCTCCTCGTGCATCACCTCGAGGCCGGTGTTCTGCACCTCGGTGATGATCTTGCCCGAGCCGGTCAGCTCGCCGTCGGGGAAGACGTAGCGGTCGATGAACGCGCCGGTGTCCTGGTGGTGGTTGTGCGAACGGGTGATGCAGTGGTTGAGCAGCCGGCCCTGGGGGCGCAGCCGGTCGCGGAGGAAGCCGAAGTACGCCGGGTATTTCTTGATCCCGATGTGCTCGGTCAGCCCGATCGACGACACCGCGTCGAAGCCCGACTCCGCGACCTCGCGGTAGTCGCTGTGCCGCACCTCGGCGAGGTGGTCAAGCCCCATCTCCTTGATCTTCTCCTGCGCCCAGGTGGCCTGGTTGCGCGAGAGGGTCACGCCGATGGCCTTGACGCCGTAGTGCTCGGCCGCGTGGCGGACCATCCCGCCCCAGCCGCAGCCGACGTCGAGGAGGGTCATCCCGGGCTCGAGCCCGAGCTTGCGGGCTACCAGGTCGTACTTGTAGTACTGCGCCTGCTCGAGCGTCGCGTCGTCGGTCGGGTAGACCGCGCAGGTGTAGGTCATCGACGGGCCGAGGACGTACTCGTAGAACGCGTTGGACACGTCGTAGTGGTGGTGGATCACCTCGGAGTCGCGCTTGCGCGAATGCCGGAGGCCCTCGGCCAGGCGGCGCCACCGGGGCAGGTGCTCCTGCGGCGGGGGCGGCGGCGGCTTGAGGTGGGAGATCCCGAGGCCGGAGACGATCTTGACCAGCTCCGACGGCGACGGGACGCGCGGCTTCAGGCCCTTCTGGAGCGCCTTGAGGCCCTCGTAGGGGTCGCCCGGATGGACGCCGGACACGACCAGGTCGCCGGACACGTAGGCCCGGCCCAGACCGAGGTCGCCGGGCGCGGTCATCAGGTAGGCCAGCCCACGCTCGTTCTTCAGCTCCATGCCGAAGGGCGCGTCCTCGGGACCGCTGGCACTGCCGTCGTACGCCGTGAAGCGCAGCGGCAGGGGGCCCTGGATGAGCTGCTCGAATGCGTCGGCGATCTTCATGGTCATCGTCTCCTCACGGCCTTGTCGTAGAGGCTCGTCAAGCGCTGGTCGGGGTCATAACGCTCCTTGACCTGCGCGAGGTGGGCGCCGTCGTAGAGCTGGTCGAAGGTCTCGCGGTCGTAGAACGCCTCGGAGTAGAGCGACTTGTGGCCGCCGAGCTCGTGCACCGCGGACTCGATGGCGCGGTTGCGGGGGGCGTGCGGCGCGTCGGGGCCGACCGCGACGTTGCCCCAGAAGCCGACGTTGACGTAGGTCTCGTGGGGCGCCAGCGGGTAGGTCGGCCACTTCTGGCTCGCCACGAGGGGGCAGAGCCACACCGGCCGCATGCCGACCTCGGCGTCGAACCAGTCGAGGAACTCGGGCAGCCGGTCGACCGGGATCTCGACGTCCTGGACGACGCGCTAGCCCTCGGGGTTGCCCTTGCGGCGGTCGAGCCAGGCACCGACGTGGAAGCGCTGGTCGAGGCGGACCATCCGGTAGTAGACGTCGCTGCGCTTCCAGCGGCGCGGCCACACCCGGCGTAGGACGGGATGCTGGGCGCCGAAGGCCCGCGAGCACCAGAACCAGTCGGTGTCCCAGCGCCACAGGTAGTCGTACATCGTGAGCAGGTCGCTCTCACGCTGCTGGATCGAGCGGTAGTAGATGTCCTGCCCGGTGTAGTCGCTGGGCTGGCTGCCCGGCGGCCCCTCGCTCCAGGTGGCGAGCGTCAGGTAGTACTCCCCGGGCTGGAACGCGACCCCGTCGAGCCCGTCGACGCGCACCCCGTCGTACTCCCGGTGGTGCACG
>JAHEXO010000058.1 GCA_023252065.1 Nocardioides sp.
CTGGCTGTGCTCGACCTGGCGCGGGGTCAGGGGTGTGTCCGAGGCGTCGCTGTACGCCGTCCAGTCCTGCGGCACGTGGTAGGTCCAGAGCGCGAGACGGTTGCGCATGGTGTGCACCCCGCGCAGCGGCAGGTCGGGGGACAGGGGTGGGTAGGTGATGTCCCGGGCGTACGGCGAGGCGCTGGGCAGGTCGACCGGGACGCTGGGGGACTGGGCCGGGACCGGGTCGGCCAGACCGCCCGCCGCGGGTCGCGGCTGGACCAGCCAGCCGAGCAGCAGCCCGCCGCCGATCCCGATCAGCCCGCAGAGCAGCGCGACCAGGAGTCCCCGTCTGCTCATGCCCTCAACTTACCGAGCACCGGTGTGTGCGGTGCGACGCTGGGTACGACGCACCCATGACGCACGAACCTGCCGACCCGGCAGAGCGCGGAGGCGACCTCGACGAGGCCACCCGCGCGGCGCTGGGCAAGCTGTCCGAGGCGCTCGAGGTCGTCGAGGATGCGCGCGGGCACCTCTACGGGTTCCACCGGCTCACCGGGACCGCCGACCTGACCCTCGGCGAGGCCGTGGAGACCTTCCGGGAGGCGGGCCACGACGACTTCGCCGACCGCCTCGAGACCGAGCTGGTCGGTCGCAACGTCATCGAGGGGCGGTGGACCTACCAGGTGGTCGAGGAGTACGACGACGGCTACTACGCGCTCTTCCGGGACCTCGAGTCGACCGCGCGGTACGACCTGGCCGGAGGCCGGCGTCACGTGTTCGAGGCCTGGATGAAGGAGGACCGCCGAACCCACGGCGCCCGCCACCACGAGAGCCACCCCGAGCCGGGGATGTGACGGTCGCGCACCTCATTTGCGTGGGGCTGTCACACGCGCCATGGTGAACGCATGACCACCGCCTACTTCGACAAGCACCGCGAGCGCCTCGACGCAGCGGTGGCCGCGTGCGCGTCGCGCGAGTACTACTCCGCGTTCGACGAGTCGCCGTCCCCGCGCGTGTACGGCGAGTCGGCGGCCGCTGAGGGCAAGGCGGCCTTCGAGGAGTGGCTCGACGGACCGTTCCCCCTGGAGACACCTGGCAGCGACGGGACCGTGGCGACCGAGCGGTCGCCTTACGGCTTCGACCTGGGGGTGAGCTACCCCCATGTCCACGACGTCGACGCGCTGCTCGCCGCGGCCCTGACCGGGATGCGGGCGTGGCGTGACGCCGGACCCGACGTGCGCACGGGGGTCTGCATCGAGATCCTCGACCGGCTGCACGCCCGCGTCTTCGAGCTCGCCAACGCGGTGCAGCACACCAGCGGGCAGGCGTTCGTGATGGCGTTCCAGGCCGGCGGCGCGCACGCGCTCGACCGGGCTCTCGAGGCGATCGCCTATGCCTGGGTCGAGATGACCCGCACGCCGCGCACCGCGATCTGGGAGAAGCCCGGCAAGGTGCCGCTGAAGATGGAGAAGACGTTCACCGTCGTCCCGCGCGGGGTCGCCCTGGTGATCGGCTGCAACACCTTCCCGACCTGGAACTCCTGGCCCGGCCTGTTCGCCTCGCTGGTCGCCGGCAACTCCGTCATCGTCAAGCCGCACCCCTCGGCGGTGCTGCCGCTGGCGATCACCGTGCAGGTCTGCCAGGAGGTGCTGGCCGAGGCCGGGTTCGACCCCGGCCTGGTGGCGCTGGGCGCGGAGAACCCCGCCGACAAGCTCGCCTCGTCGCTCGCGCTGCGGCCCGAGGTGAAGCTGATCGACTTCACCGGCGGCAACGCCTTCGGCGACTGGCTGGAGAAGAACGCCTCGCAGGCGACCGTCTTCACCGAGAAGGCCGGCGTCAACACCGTCGTGCTCGACTCGACGGCCGACTTCAAGGCGATGTGCTTCAACCTCGCCTTCTCGTTCGCGCTCTACACCGGCCAGATGTGCACGGCCCCGCAGAACGTCTACCTACCCGCCGCCGGCATCGACACCGACGAGGGCCGCAAGACACCGGCCGACGTCGCGGCCGGGATCGGCGCGGCCTTCGACACGCTCCTCGGTGACGACGCCCGCGCCGTCGAGCTCCTCGGTGGCGTCGTCAACGGCGGGGTCCTCGACCGGCTGGAGGCGGCTGGGACGCAGGGCGACGTCTACGTCGCGTCCCGCACGGTGACCCATCCGGCGTACCCCGACGCGACGGTGCGCACCCCCACGATCATCGGGCTGACCGCCGCCGACTCCCACGTCTACGAGGCCGAGTGCTTCGGCCCGGTCGCCTACCTGATCGCGACCGCCGACACCGACGAGTCGATCAGGCTGTTCGGCTCGACGGTGCAGCAGCACGGCGCGATGACGGCGTCGGTGTACTCCACCTCCGACGAGGTGCTCGACGACGTGCGGCATGCCGCGCTAGACGCCGGGGTGGCGCTCAGCGAGAACCTCCTCGGTGGGGTCTTCGTGAACCAGTCGGCGGCGTTCTCCGACTTCCACGGCACCGGCGCCAACCCGGCGGCCAACGCGTCCTACACCGACGGCGCCTACGTCGCCTCCCGGTTCCGGATCGTCCAGTCGCGGCGCCACGTCGACTGACCGACCCCCGGTCGCCGTTACCGTGAGCCCGTGCCCGACTTCGTCCTCCGCAACGTCCGGATCGTCGAGCTCGGTCCGGGGCCGGGGTGGGCCGGACCGGTCGACCTGGTGGTCGAGAACGGCCACGTGCTTGCGATCGGGCACGAGATGGAGCGGCCCCTCGGGCTCGAGGAGTACGACGTGCAGGGACGGTGGGCGATCCCGGGGCTCTGGGACGCCCATGTCCACCTGGCACAGTGGACCGCCCTGCGCGGCCGCCTCGACCTGGCCGGCAGCGAGTCGCCCGCGGCCGCGCTGGCGCGCGTCGGTGAGCACCTCGCTGCCCATCCCGGGCCGCTGGTCGGCTTCGGGCACCGGCTCGGGCTGTGGAAGACCGAGCCGACCGTCGCCGCGCTCGACGAGGTCGCACCCGACGTCCCCGTCGTCCTGATCGCCGGCGACGCCCACCACGCGTGGCTCAACTCCCGCGCCCTCGAGCGGCTCGGGCTTCCGCCGCGCGAGGGCGTCGTGGCCGAGAACGAGTGGTACGACGCCTACACCCGCATCGAGGTGGTCGTCGAGCCAGACCTCTCCCCGGCCGCCTACCGCCGCACGCTGACCCGCGCCGCCAAGCTCGGCATCACCGGCGTCGTGGACCTCGAGCGGGGCCAGACCGCGGCCGACTGGGAGCGGCGCGACTCACCGATCCGGGTGCGGGTGGCGACGTACGCCGACGGGCTCGACGCGACCATCGCTGCCGGCCTCCACTCGGGCGACCGGCTGCCCGGCTCGCCGGACACGATCACGATGGGCCCGCTCAAGATCATCAGCGACGGATCCCTCAACACCCGCACGGCGTGGTGCTGCGAGGACTACGCCGACGGCTCCGGAGCGGGCGCGCCCAACCAGACCACGGCTGAGCTGACGGCCCTGCTCGAGCGGGCCCACGCCAACGGCCTCGAGGTCGCCACCCATGCGATCGGCGACCTGGCGCTACGCGAGGCGCTGACGGCGTACGACGAGTCCGGCGCGTTGGGCTCGATCGAGCACGCCCAGCTGGTGCGGCGTGCCGACCTCGCCAAGCTGGCGCGGCTCGGGCTGCGGGCCAGCGTGCAGCCGGCCCACCTCCTCGACGACCGGGACGTGACCGAGGTGTGCTGGCCCGACCGCGGCGGCCGCTGCTTCGCGTTCCGCTGGATGCTCGACGCTGGCGTGCGGATGGCCTTCGGCTCCGACGCACCCGTGTCGCCGCTGGACCCGTGGCTGGCGATCGCCGCAGCCGTCCACCGCAGCGCCGACGAGCGCGAGGCCTGGCACCCCGAGCAGGCGATCACCCCCCGCGAGGCGCTGGCCGCCAGCGTCGACGGACGCGGGAGCGTGCGGGCCGGGATGCCGGCCGACCTCGTGCTCCTCGACGCCGACCCGCTTGCCCCGGCCGACACCCCCGCCGAGCAGGCCGCGCGCTTGCGGCAGCTGCTGGTCGCGATGACCTTCGTCGGGGGTGAGCCGGTCTACGGCTACCTCGGCTGAGCTGTCGCTACCGCGTGGTGGCGACCACCGGGGTCCAGTGCAGGACGGCGACGTGTGACGCGATCGGCGCCGCGGTCACCCCGTGCTGGGGCGCCGACACTCGCACCGACCCCGGGTGCCGCACGGCCGTCCCGCCGGCCGGGACGAAGGAGCGACCCGACCCGACGGTGACGGTGAAGGTCTTCGACGACCCGGCCAGGTTGGTCCTGGTGGCGCCGATGGTGACGTGGAGGCTCCACTTCCCGGCCGTGCGAGCCTTCGTGCGGATCGTGAAGGCGCCGGTCGATCTCACCTTCGCGCTGCCCACCTTCGTCGAGCCCTTCATCAAGAACACCGTGTGTCCCGGCGCCTTCGGGGAGACCCGTCCGTTGACGGTGATCGTGCCGCCCTTGCGGACGGTCCTCGAGGCAGGGGCGGCCTTCACTGCCGTGCGGACGTGGACGGTGACCGGCTTCGAGGTGCTGCCGGGGCCGGCCGGGCTGCCGGCGAAGCGGTAGCGGTACTGCGTCGTCGTGGTCGGCTTCTGCTTGATCACCGCCGGGTGCTGGGACGTGTCGTAGGTCTCGGTGGCCGTCCCGACCTTCTTCCACGTCGAGGTGCCGGCCGGCTTCTTCTGCAGGGTCAACGTGGCCGACTGGAAGACCCCGCCGTGGGTGTCGGTCATGACGCCCTTGAGCGCGGTCGTCTGTCCGGCCGTGATCGTCGAGGGGACGGCCTTGATCGTGGTCTTGGTGGTCGAGCCCTCGTAGTCGTACGTCGTGACCGCGCCGGTCGCTCCGAACATCTGCTTGTCGAAGTGCACGAGGCCCGGGGTGTTGCAGCCGAAGCCGATCCCGAGCAGCCCGTCGTGGTCGCCGGTGCCGATCTGGCTGAGCATCTGGCTGATCGTGCCGTTGAACGTCTGCCCGGTCGGCGTACCGCCGCCGTCGAGCTCTCGCCAGGTGTAGGTGAGCCCGATGCCCGACTTGGTCTGCCAGGACCCGGCGGTCAGCGAGAGCGCGGAGTTGCCGACCCAGGAGGCCCCCGTCACCGGGTTCTCGTCGATGAAGGCGAACGCGATGCCGGTGGCCGTGCCGGAGTCGGAGTAGAAGTCCGCCTGGGCGGTCGTCAGGTTCGCCATCGAGCTGGTGAAGCCGTAGGTGCCGATCGCGTAGCCGGAGGCGCCGCCCGGCAGGTCGAAGCCCCAGGTCCTCGAGCCGATCGGGACAGGAGCGGGGCCGGGCTGGATGTAGATGCCGCCGGGGCTCACCGTGCCGTTCTGGCCGGGGACCGTGCAGGAGGTGTAGAAGAGGCCGAACGGCGTGCCCGACTGGGGCAGGTCTCCGGGCCCGTGGACGACGACCGTGGTGTCGGCCGCCGCGAACGGAACGCCCTGGAAGGTCACCAGCGCGGTGGTGACGAGGGCGAGAGCGAGTAGTCGTGCGATGCGCATGTGGGGCCTCCCCGAAGCTGGACTGGCCGCATCGTATGCCCCACCGAGGCCCGCGCAGCGGCTTTCCGTCAGCCCCTTTCCGTCAGCCCCTTTTGGATCAGGCGAGGGCGATCGTCAGGTCGCGGACCGTGGCCGGGTCGTCCAGCCGGTCGCCGTACAGCTCGCGGAGCTGGCCCATGCGGTAGCGCACCGTCTGCGGGTGCACGAACAACGCGGCCGCGATGTCGTCGCGCCGGCCCTGGTGGAGCAGCCACGACAGGAGGGTCTCGGTGAGCTTCTGCCGGGTGGCCGGCCGCAGGTCGGCCAGCGGTGCGAGCACCCGGGCGCGGAGGTCGGCGACGGCCTCGGTGTCGGCGGCGAGGACGAGGTCGGCGAGGTGCTCCTCGGTGTCGTAGGTCATCTCGCCGACGCGCAGCTCGAGCCCCCGCAGCGCCCGGGTGTAGGACGTGGCAGCCGCGAGCCAAGGACGCGACGGACCGACGACGGCGGACCGCCCGGCCACCGAGCGCACGAGCCCGGCCCGGGCCCGGCCGCCGGCGTCGGGCACGAGCAGGACACCGACCCCGTCGGGCAGCGTCGGCTCGCCGGCGGTGCTGAGGGTGCGCGGGTCGAGCAGGCCGTGCACGGGGCGCGCCTGCACGCTCGGGACGAGGACGACGGTCAAGGTGCGTGGCGGGACCCAGTCGGCTCGCTCGGCAGCGGCGACCAGCGCGTCGGCCGGGTCGCCGCGCAGGATGCCGAGGCTGAGCCGGTCGAGGTAGCCCTGGCGCACGCGGCCACTGGTCTCGAGCTCGTCGGCGTGGCCGGAGAGCGAGGCGGCGGACAGCTCGTCGATGTAGGCGAAGACTAGCTCGGCGAACGACGCCAGCATGTCGGCGGGCACGCCGGCCTCCACCGCGGTCTCGGCGAGCTCCCGCCAGGCGACCCGGGCCCCCACCCGGTAGGCCGAGAGCAGCGCGTCGGCGCTGCGGCCGCTGCGAGCCTCGCCGCGCCCAAGGGCGTAGGCGCCCTCGAGGGCCGGGGACAACGGCGTACCGGGGTCACCGGAGCGGCCCCGGGCAGCCAGCCGGAGGAAGCCCGCGAGCGCCATCTGCACGGCGTTCTCGATGTTGTCGCCCATCGGGCCGCCGAACGCCGCGGCGTACGACGGGACCTCGCCGGTCACCGCCGCGATGGTGTGGTTGGCGACGTCGGGCAGCCGTCGGCGGAGCAGGTCGAGCAGCTGCTGGTCGAGGGCGATCCGGCCGGCGCCGACGCGCTCGGGGACATCCGAGGAGGTCATGGCCCTGAATTGTTCCATACGAACAAAAGTTCTCGTCTGATTCACGTGTGCTGGTCAGGAACGTGGCAGTTGGACACGACATCCTGGGAGGGTGAGCACCACTGTGGAGCCGGCATCCCGCTGGCGCGATCGCGCCCGGAAGGTCGCCGAGGCCGCGACGTCGCCCTTGGTGCCTGCCGACTTCCTCGACCTGTTCGCTCCGCTGCGCCCCGGCGCCGACCTGCGCGGTCGCGTCGAGCAGGTGCTCCCCGAGACCCCCGACGCCGCCACGCTGGTGATCCGGCCCGGCGCCGACTGGGCGGGGCACGTGCCCGGTCAGTACGTCCGGATCGGGGTCGACGTCGACGGTGTGCGCTGCTGGCGCGCCTACTCCCTGACCCACGGGCCGCGCCCCGACGGGCGGATCTCGATCACCGTCAAGGCCGTGCCCGACGGCGTCGTCAGTCCCTACCTCGTGCGGCACACCAAGCCCGGCACCATGCTCCACCTCGAGCAGGCGGCCGGTGAGTTCGTGCTGCCGCAGACCGGCCCGAAGCGCTACCTCTTCGTCACCGCCGGCTCCGGCGTGACGCCGGTGATCGGGATCCTGCGCAACCTCTTCCCGTCCACCGACAGCGGCGTGCTCCGGCCCGAGCGCTCGGAGGCCTACGACATCGTCGTGCTGCACGTCGCTCCGAGCGAGCCCGACTCGATCTTCCTGCGCGACCTCCGGGCGCTCGACGCCGCCGGCGCCATCCGCCTCGTCGCCCGCTACGACGACGTGCACGGCGTGCTCGACCTCGACGATCTCGAGGCGCTGGTGCCCGACCTCGCCGACCGGACGACGTTCGCCTGCGGACCCGGTGGCCTGCTCGACGCTATCGAGACCCATCACGAGGAGCGCGGGCTGGCCCTGCTGACCGAGCAGTTCCGGGTCGCCATGCTGGTGGCCGGCGAGGGCGGCACGGTGCAGTTCGAGAAGTCGGGTACGGAGGTGGAGTGCGACGGTGCGCGACCCATCCTCGACCAGGCCGAAGAGGCCGGCGTCCTGATGCCGAGCGGGTGCCGGATGGGCATCTGCTACCAGTGCGTGCTGCCGATGCGCGAGGGCGCGGTGCGTGACCTGCGCACCGGCGAGCTCACCACCGCGGTGCCGGGGGAGACCCCGACCGGCGGCCTGAAGATCCAGACCTGCATCAACGCGGCCGCCGGGCCGTGCCACTTCGACCACTGACCACTGCACCCTGACCCCCGGGCAGCACCAGGAGGAACCAGATGACGACGATCCAGAAGAAGGCCAAGATCGGCCAGACCAACCCGATCGCCCACCTGAGCGCCGAGGACATCGACCTCATCGCCAAGGAGCTCGACGAGATCCGCCAGTCGGTGATCGACACCCGCGGGGAGCGCGACGCGCGCTACATCCGCCGGGTGATCCGCACCCAGCGCCAGATCGAGCTGGGCAGCCGCGTCGTACTCCTGGCGTCGCTGTACCCGCCGGCGTGGTTCGTCGGCACCGTCGGCCTCTCGATCTCCAAGATCCTGGAGAACATGGAGATCGGGCACAACATCCTCCACGGCCAGTGGGACTGGATGCGCGACCCGAAGATCCACTCGACCACCTGGGAGTGGGACTCCGCGACGCCCGCGGCTCAGTGGAAGCACGCGCACAACGAGCTGCACCACAACTTCACGAACGTGATCGGCAAGGACAACGACCTCGGCTACGGCATCATGCGCGTCGACGAGGACCAGCCGTGGCACCCGATGCACCTCGGGCAGCCCCTGTGGAACTTCGTCAACGCCTGCTTCTTCGAGTACGGCATCGCCGCCTACGACCTCGAGCTGCGGGGCAACATGAAGCGCGGCAAGCAGAAGACCGAGAAGTTCCGCCGCGAGGGCAAGGCGGTGCTGAACAAGATCCGCAAGCAGGTCACCAAGGACTACGTCG
>JAHEXO010000540.1 GCA_023252065.1 Nocardioides sp.
CAACGTCACCGGCAGCCCCATCAGGCCGAACCCGGCCTTCACGCTGTTCCTGTGGCCGGCCGCGACGGTCTGGATGCACCCCGCGAGCGCAGGCCTGGTGGTCGTGAGCTGGCTGAGCCCCGCCGACCTGACGGTGGACATCCAGTTCGTCTTCACCGACATCGATCCGAACGGCGGCGACGGGGTCAGCTGGTTCGTCGATCGGAACGCCGAGGGGCTCGCCTCCGGGACGCTGCCGAGCGGCGGGACCAGCGGCCCCCAGGTCCTCCGGGCGGTCACGGTCCGCGCCGGCGACCGCATCCACTTTGTCGTCGATCCCCGGAGCACCGCCAGCTTCGACTCCACGACCCTGCTCGCCAGCATCAGCCCGGTGACGGCGCCACCGTCGACGCTCCAGATCGTCCGCACAGTGAGCCAGGGGCTCGGCAGCGTCCCGGCCGACGGCGCCAGCCGGAACCCCTCCGTCTCGGCCAGCGGGCGCTTCGTCGCCTTCGAGTCCGCCGCCACGAACCTGGTCCCCTCCGGGTGCACCGCCGGGACGCGCCAGGTCTTCCTCCGCGACCGGCTGACCCAGACCACCACCTGCCTCTCCGTCGGGTCCAACGGGGCCCCCGGAAACGCCCCGAGCGCCCGTCCCGCCATCTCCGCGGACGGGCGCTTCGTGGCCTTCGAGTCCGCCGCCACCAACCTCGTCCCTTCGGGCTGCCGCGTCACGGGCCGTTCCGCCGTCTTCGTCCGCGACCGCACCGCCGGCACCACGACCTGCGCCTCGGTCGGGCCCGGCGGCGTGGCCGCCGACGCCCCCGCCACCGCGCCCGCGATCAGCGGCGACGGGAACCTGGTCGTCTTCGTGTCCAGCGCCACCACTCTCGGCGGCGGCTGCGCCGGCGGCGCGCAGCAGGTCTTCGTGCGTGACTGGGCCGCCGCCGCCACCGCGTGCCTCTCCGTCGGCCCCACCGGGGTCCAGGGCAACGACCCGAGCGGAGAGCCGGCGATCAGCGGCGACGGGCGCTTCGTCGCCTTCGAGTCCGCCGCGCGCAACCTGGTCGCCGCCGGCTGCATCACCGTTGTCGGGCAGATCTTCCTCCGCGACCGCATGGCGGGGACCACGACCTGCGCCAGCGCGAACGGGAGCGGCGCCCCCGGGGACGCCGCCTCCACCGCCCCTGCCCTCAATGATGACGGCAACGTGATCGCCTTCGCGTCCGCCGCCACCAACCTCGCGCCCCCGTGCGCCGGGCCCCAGGTCTACGTCCGCAACCGCACCCTCGGCCGCCTCCAGTGCCTCTCCATCGCCCCCGACGGCACACGCGGCGACGGTCCCAGCTTCGCTCCCGCGGTCAGCGGCGACGGCCGCGTCGTCGTCTTCTCCTCCCAGGCCACCAACCTGACGGGCAGCTCCCTCGCCCTCCGCGGAGTCGTGACCGAGGCACCACCCACCGGCACCTTCTCCGTGACCGATAGCCCGGCGGTCATCGACGCCGTCAACCGACTCTTCGCGGGGACCACCGGCGACGGGACCAACAGCGTCAACCGCGACGGCTCCGTGGTCGCTGCCGAGACCACGTCTCCCACCGCGGGCTCCGACATCGCCACCGTCGAGACCGTGCCCGCGCCGCCCGCCGGTCAGCCTCTGATCGTCCAGCCCGCGCCGGGTACCGTGCTGACCGTCGTGGGCGGCATTCAGCTCACCGTCCAGTGGACTGCCGTCGCGGACGCCACCAGCTACCGGCTCCAGTTCACCGGCCCCCTGCCCGCTCCCCTGACCCTCGAGACCCCGAACACCACCACCTTCACCGCCGCCCTGACCCCCGACATCCCCCCAGGCACGTACCAGGCGGTTGTCGTCCCGCTAAGCGCCGGTGGCGCGGGCACGCCCAGCAGCCCCGTCCCGTTTGTCCTGGTGCCGGGCGTCGCCGCCGTGGCTGCCGACCGCCCCTTCGTGTCGACGCCGGAGGACGGCCTCACCGTCCGCTATAGCCAGCCCGTCACCTTCGCCTGGACCGCCGTCACCGGCGTCACCCAGTACGGTTTCGAGTTCACGGGCGTGAACCGCCAGTTCACCAACCCCAACGGCACGGCCCCGGACTCCGCGAACGGTTTCGGCGGGCTCGGCGGCGGTTTCCTCGTCTCCGCCACGAGCGTCACCGTGCCGATCCCCCCCGGCATCGCCATCGGGAGCTACCAGGTGCGGATCATCGGGATCGGAGCAGTGGGCGTCGTCGGCAGCTTCAGCGACGCGGTGACCCTAAACGTCATGCCGTGATCCTCCCGAACCGCTGTCAATCGCCAGGGCGGAACCAGCAGGTCCGGCGGGTCCAGGCGGCCGGCCAGCCCGTCATCTCCGTCGATACGAAGAAGTAAGGAACTGGGGGGATTTCAAGGCTCCAGGTGGGGTGTCGCGACGCCTCTTGACCCCTCGCGCGGAACGGTGGATTCTTCCTCCCACGGGCGCAGACAGCGACACAAGCGCAGAGCACCAGGCCGGCCGTCGTCCATGGCAGGGTGCTTCGTCCCATCCCCCGAACGACCTGAGGAGAACACATGAGTGACGAGAAGAAGACCCTCTACGAGCGCCTTGGTGGGTACGACGCGATCACGGCGGTGGCGAATGATCTGCTGCCCCGGCTCCGGGCCGATCCGCAGCTCGGCCGCTTCTGGGCGCATCGCGGGGAAGACGGTGTCCAGCGCGAGAAGCAACTCCTGATCGACTTCCTCTGCGCGAGCGCAGGCGGACCGATGTACTACCGCGGCAGGGACATGGTGCTCACCCACCGAGGCATGCGCATCAGCGAGAGCGATTGGAGCGTGTTCCTCGGTCA
>JAHEXO010000541.1:0-906 GCA_023252065.1 Nocardioides sp.
TCTGCGGGCTGCCATCGACGTGGCGCTGAGCGGCCAGGACCGGGCCATCGACCTGGTCGAGGTGCACGGCGACGACATGGAGGACTCGTACTTCATGGTGATGGCGGGCATGGGCCTGGACGCAGCGATGATCGAGGGGGTCAACGAGCAGATCAAGGCGAGGATCGGCTGGGCGGCGTACTTCTTGTCCGGGATGAAGGCGATGATGTCCCCCGTCGTCCGGCTCGAGATCTCCGTCGACGACGCGGAGCCCACCCACCACCGGGCCCGCACCGTCGTGATCGGCAACGTCGGGTTCCTCCAGGCCGGCATGCCCCTGCTGCCCGACGCAGCGATCGACGACGGCCTGCTCGACGTCGTCCTGCTCTACCCCAAGCGCTTCTGGTCGTGGGTGCCGCTGGCGTGGCGCGTCGTCGCCAAGCGGCCGCAGACCGACGAGACCATCGAGCGGATGCGCGGGCGGAAGGTGGTCGTGCGCGCCGCCTCACCCACCCCTCGCCAGCTCGACGGTGACCCCCTCGGCGCCGGCCGGGAGCTCACCATGACCTGCCTGCACGGTCGGGTGCTGGTGCGGGTGCCTCGCTAGACCTGGCCGGTGGCCGACGCGGTGAGGCCTTGGTTTCGAGACGGTCGCAGAGTGACCTCCTCAACCAGCGTTCGGTGCGCGACCTCCTCGACCAGCGGGCGCTGCGACCAGCGTTCGGTGAGCCTTGCCCGCAAGCGGGCTGCGGCGCTCGCTGCGGTCGTCCCACCCCTCCCCCGCCAGGTCGGGCGTCGTCCGGTGAGCCTTGCCCGCAAGCGGGCTGCGGCGCTCGCTGCGGTCGTCCCACCCCTCCCCCGCCGGGTCGGGCGTCGTCCGGTGAGCCTTGCCCGCAAGCGGGCTGCGGCGCTCGCTGCGGTCGTCCC
>JAHEXO010000541.1:916-2821 GCA_023252065.1 Nocardioides sp.
GCCTTGCCCGCAAGCGGGCTGCGGCGCTCGCTGCGGTCGTCCCACCCCTCCCCCGCCGGGTCGGGCGTCGTCCGGTGAGCCTTGCCCGCAAGCGGGCTGCGGCGCTCGCTGCGGTCGTCCCACCCCTCCCCCGCCGGGTCGGGCGTCGTCCGGTGAGCCTTGCCCGCAAGCGGGCTGCGGCGCTCGCTGCGGTCGTCCCGCCCCTCCTCCGTCGGGTCGGGCGTCGTCCGGTGAGCCTTGCCCGCAAGCGGGCTGCGGCGCTCGCTGCGGTCGTCCCGCCCCTCCTCCGTCGGGTCGGGACGTCCTCACTCGGGCCGCGCGTGCGCGATGGCCTCCTCCTCCTCGGGGGAGAGCTGCTGCTGGGAGGACCAGTCGGTGACGTTCTTGGCGTAGGTGCGGGCATCGGAGCGGCCGTGGATCGAGGTGAGCACCACCCCGTCGCCGGTGTTGTCGAGCAGGGCCAGCGACCACGACAGGTGGCCGCCCATGTCGCCGAACGCGTCGTAGCGAACCACCGCCAGGTGGCGCAGTGAGTCGCCCGCCTCGGCGCGGAGAGCGGCGACCTCTTGGCGCAGACCCAGCACGTCCTCGGGGAGCGCGTCGGCCCCCGTCGTATGACGTGGGCCAGCCTGGCGTCGGAGCGCGACCACGGCCAGACCGGCCGCTGCCAAAGCGACGACCAGGGTCACCACGTCGAGGATCCACACGCTGAGCGAGCCTAATCGCGCAGGTGGCCGGTCTGGGACACTGACGCGCGTGACACCCACGTCGGCTGCTCGCCGGATCGTCTACCAGGGCGAGCCAGGCTCCAACTCCCACCTCGCCTGCCAGCAGTGGCACCCCCAGGCCGAGGCGGTCGCGTGCGCCAGCTTCGAGGACTGCTTCGCCGCCGTCGAGAACGGCGACGCCGACCTGGCGATGATCCCGATCGACAACTCGCTGGCCGGCCGGGTCGCCGATATCCACCACTTCCTGCCGACCTCGCGGCTCCACATCGTCGGCGAGCACTTCCTGCGGATCCGCTTCTCGCTGCTCGGCGTTCCGGGCGCGACGCTCGACGGCGTGAAGACCGTGCACAGCCACGTGCACGCCCTCGGCCAGTGCCGCCGAGTGATCCGCCAGCACGGCTTCGTGCCGGTGATCTCGGGCGACACCGCCGGGGCCGCCCGAGAGGTGAAGGAGGCGGGCGACCCGACCCAGGCCGCGATCTCGCCGCCGCTGGCGGCCGAGATCTACGGCCTCGAGGTGCTCCTCGAGGAGGTCGAGGACGAGGCCCACAACACGACCCGGTTCGTCGTGCTGTCGCGCGACTTCGAGCAGGCCCGGTCGGGCCAGGGCCCCGTGGTCACCAGCTTCGTCTTCAACGTCCGCAACCTGCCAGCGGCTCTCTACAAGGCGCTCGGCGGCTTCGCCACCAATGGCGTGAACATGACCAAGCTCGAGAGCTACATGGTCGGCGGGGAGTTCACCGCGACCCAGTTCCTCGCGGAGGTCGACGGGCACCCCGACGACCTCCCGGTCAATCGCGCGCTCGAGGAGCTGGAGTTCTTCACCACCGAAGTGAAGGTGCTCGGCGTCTACCCCGCCGACCCGTTCCGCTCTGAGGCCGACGCCTAAGCCGCCTCGGGGGCGGCCATCACCCAGAACATCGCGCCCTGCGGGTCGGCGACCATCGCCATCCGACCGACGCCGGGCACGTCCATCGCGGGAGCGACCGACCTCCCGCCGAGCTCTTCGGCCCGGGCGACGCTGCCGTCGACGTCGGCGACGTTGAAGTAGATGTTCCAGTGGGGCGGCGTGCCCTCGGGCAGCATCGCGAGATCCATCGACCCGCCGACCTGGCGGCCCACGGCGTTGGTGAGCAGGGTGTAGGTGCCCGCCTCGCCCATGTCCATGGCCTCGGTG
>JAHEXO010000542.1 GCA_023252065.1 Nocardioides sp.
CGTCGATGCGGTGCAGCTCCGGCGCCCAGATGTGACCGCCCATCTGCCCGCTGCTCGGTCGGCGCCACACGACGGACTCCTGCGCCGGGCCGAGCCCGGCGATGGTGCTGGAGCCGCGCACGACGATGCGGTCGTACTCCGGCACGGAGCCGGTGAAGTAGTACGTGCCGTCCACCGGGAGGGTGACGAACGGGTCGGCCCGCTGCCACACGAGCGGGCTGACGGTGGGGGCGCCGTAGACCTGCGCATCCGTCGGCGCCGCGGTCGGTGCCGCGAGCGCCTGCCCGGTCAGCCCGGGCAGCATGAGTCCGCTTGCGGCGAGGCCGAACCCGCCGAGACCGCCGGCCAGCAGGCTGCGACGTGAGAGTGAGTGGGACATGTCGTGCTCCTACTTCATCTGGACTCGGAGGAACGTCACCGAGTTCGGTTCGAAGGTGCGGGTGAAGGTCGATTCGATGCCCTTGACGGTCGTCGTGACCGGGGCGATCGGCTGGGCGGTGCGAGTGTTCTGTGCCTCCGGGTCACCGGAGATGACGGTCATCTCGGCCCTGCTCATGACCCGCGCGCCGTGCAGGTCGACCGTGGTGAGCGCGGGCGCATCCTGGGCGTTGACGACCTTGACGATGAGCTGGTTGTGCGCGACGTCGCGAGTGACGACCTGGGCGAACGGCTCGGTCACCGCGTCGTCGCGGAAGCTGCCCCACAGGACGCCGTCGAGGTAGAGCTCGACCTGGCCGCCACGGATCTTGACCGTGACGTCGTAGGTGCGCCCGGTCTCGATGGTGTTGGGCTTGGCCAGGAGCGTCTGCTTCGCGCCCCCCACTGCCTTCTCCACCGCGCCCTGGGTGTTGTTCCAGCCGCCGAGGTTCCACCAGTAGTAGTTGCCCGTGTCCTTGACGCCGAAGCCGATGAGGAAGCCTTCGGCGCCAGCGGTCTTCGTCGCCTTCAGGTGCAGGTCGTAGTCGTGCCAGCTGACGTCACCGGCGCGCACGAGGGTGTCCTGCGCACCGGTGTCGGACTGGACGAAGGCACCGTTCTGCACCGACCACGAGCCGCGTCCTGCGAGCGGCGTCCACTTCGATGCGTCGCCCGAGAAGTCGTCGGTGAAGAGCTGGGCGCCGTCGGCGCCCGTCACCGACACGTCGTCGAAGCGGGCGGCGGTCGCCCACGTCGAGAGCCCGATGGCGCCGGTGACGGACTTCGCCTGCGCCACCGACCCGGTCGCGGTGCTCGGGACGACCGCGTCGCCGACGTTGTTCATGAACAGCTTCTGCATCTCATAGCTCGTCGAGCCCCACGAGGCGGCGTTGTCGAACCAGATCATGTCCGGCTTCCACTGGACGTAGTCGACGTTGGAGAGCAGCGGCGCGTAGGACGCCATCTTGACGACGTCGGCGTTGCGCTCGAGCCCGGTCATGTAGGCGGCCTCGGCGAGGGAGTTGCGCAGCTTGTTGTCGAGCGAGGCGTACTCGCCGAGGAAGACCTTGGGCCCCTGGCGGTCGTAGCTGTCGTAGCGCTTGTTGTTCTGCAGGAACCAGTCCGGGCTGTTGTAGTAGTGCTCGTCGAGCATCGCGGTGCCGTGGGTCTTGTTGAGGCTCCACAGCCGGTCGAACGTCGAGCCCGTGTCGTCGGGACCGGAGTTGGAGATGACCGTGACGTCGGGGTACCTGGCCTTGATCGCTGCCTCGAACTTCACGAAGTTGGCGAAGTACGCGTCGGGCAGGTTCTCCTCGTTGCCGATGGCGATGCGCTTGAGGCCGAAGGGAGCCGGGTGGCCCATGGCCGCACGCTTGGCGCCCCACTCGCTGGTCGCGGGCCCGTTGGCGAACTCGATGAGGTCGAGCGCGTCCTGGATGTGTCGCTGCAGCAGTGCGTCGTCAACGGTGGCGCGGTTCTGGCCGCACCCGGTGACGAGCGCCGGCAGGACGGGCACCGGCTGGGCGCCGATGTCCTCGGAGAACTGGAAGTACTCGTAGTAGCCGAGGCCGTAGGACTGGTTGTAGCCCCAGAAGTTCGAGTTCGTCGCGCGCTGCTCGACGGGTCCGATGGTGTCCTTCCACTGGTAGCTGCGGGCCCGTGGGTAGCTGTTCGCCGCGTCGTAGGAGTACATGCTGCCCGTGTTGACGAGGCACCCGCCGGGGAAGCGGACGAATCCGGGGTGCAGGGCGGCGATCTTGTCGGCTAGGTCCTTGCGCAGCCCGTTCGGCCGGTTCTTGAAGGTGTCCCGCGGGAAGAGCGAGACCTCGTCCAGGCGCAGCGTGCCCGTCCCGCCCGCCTCCACCGCGATCCGACCCGAGGTCGTGGACGCCGTGGCGACGAACGTGCCGGAGTACTTCGTCCACGTGTCGCCCGCGACGGCGACCGTCACCGGCGCGGCGTATGCCGTGGTGCGGGCCGCGTCGCGCAGCGCGACGGTCAGGGGCGTGCCCGTGGGGGAGTCGGTGCGGGCCCAGACGCTGAAGTCGTACGTCTTGCCGGCCTCGAGGCGGACGCCGGTGTTGTAGCCCGCGTTGCTGACGCCGAAGGTGCCTCCGGCCGGGTTGGCCAGGGCCAGCCGCAGGTAGGTGCGGTTGCGCTCGTTCAGGCGCGCGGCGTCGTCGACGGTGGTGGCGCCACCGGTCCCGCCGGCCGTGGCCGAGGTGGACCACGACGTGAGCCCGGTGTAGCTGCGGTTGTCGGTCGGGGAGTACTCGAACGAGCGGTTCTGCACCAGCTCGGCATAGAGCCCGCCGTCGGCGGCGCGGTTGATGTCCTCGTAGAAGACGCCGTACATCGACGGGTCGATGGTCGGTCCGGTCGCCGAGGTGTCGACGGAGACGGA
>JAHEXO010000543.1 GCA_023252065.1 Nocardioides sp.
ACTTGGCCCTCACCGACTCCGGCGGGTCAGCTCGCGTTGAGGTCGACTCCGCAGGTGTCCTTGGCGTTCTTCGCGATCGCCTGGGCCGCGCTGGTGACGTCGCTGCTGTTCAGCGACTGGAGCTTGGTGCCGAGGGCCTGGATCTTCTGCAGGTCGGCGCCTTGGGGCAGCTGACCCTTCTGCATCGCGGCCAGGTCGCTGGGCTTGAGGCCGGCGTCCTTGAGCGCGGTCTGGATCGTGGTGACCGCGTTGTCGAGGGTCTTCCAGTCGGAGGAGACCGCGGACGGCGCGGCGGCGGCGAGGCTGTGGACGCGCTGGAACATGTCGTCGAGCTTGCCGAAGTCGGGGTTGGTGCCGCTGATGCTGGACAAGTCGGCCTTGTCGGCCTTGAGCTGTGAGCAGTAGTCGCCCGAGGCGCCGGAGGCACTGTTGCCCTGGCTGCCGCAGCCGGCGAGGACGCTCCCGGCGAGCGCGAGGGCCATGGACCCGATCAGGACGTTGGTGCGCATGTGGTTCTCTCCCGTGTGTCGGCCGGATGCGGCCCGCTGCAGAGATTGTTCCCTGTCGCTGGGTACCTGTGGCTCCGAACCCGGCACTCGCGGCAGCATGAGCGCGTGGACCACGACGTCAACGACCCGCTCGACCCCCTGTATCCCCTGTACTGGGCGGCGTGGGTGTGTCCGGACTGCGGGGAGGACGGGGACCGGTCCGAGCTGACCGACGACCGCTTCTGCCCGACCTGCGGGGCAGCGGTGGAGCGCTTGGAGGGCTAGTCAGGCGACGATCGCGCAGCCACGGACGAGGCCGGCGGTTTCGTCAACCAACGGGTTGACAAACAGGTGATGCTGGCCTACGGTCGTATGCAACCGAATGGTTGAGAGAGAGATCCGATGTCCGACCAGCTCACCCGGGTGTTCGCGGCCCTCGCCGACCCGACCCGCCGCGACATGGTGGCCCGGCTGACCGACGGCGACGCCACGGTCGGCGAGCTGGCCGCGCCGTACGCCGTGAGCCTGCAGGCCGTCTCCAAGCACCTCAAGGTGCTCGAGGAGGCCGGCCTGGTCACCCGAAGCCGCGACGCGCAGCGCCGCCCGGTGCACCTGGAAGCCGAGGTGTTCGACCTGATGACCAAGTGGATCGAGCGCTACCGCCAACGGGCCGAGGAGCGCTTCGGGCGCCTCGACGCCGTGCTGGCGGAGATGGACGACCAGAAACCAGAGACCGAGACCCCGATGGAGGGAACCGCATCATGAGCACCACCTCAGCCCCCACAGGCACAGACATCCGTTACGACCAGGCTGCGATCGAGGCCGACGAGACCGTGCCGATGATCCACATCTGGCGCGACTTCGCCGGCACACCGGCGCAGCTGTTCCGGGCCCACACCGAGCGCGACCTCTACGCCCGCTGGGTCGGCCCTGCCGGCCAGACCGTGGTCATCGACCGCTGGGACGCCACCGAGGGTGGGGCGTTCCGCTTCCGCGGCGACGACAGCGATGGCAACGAGCACGGGTTCCGCGGCTGCTTCCACACCGTGCGTCCCGACCGGATCGTCCAGACCTTCACCTGGGAAGGCATGCCTGACGGCGTGGCGCTCGAGACGTTGACCTTCGAGGACCTCGGCGACGGCCGCACGCGGCTCCACGCGACGTCGCTGTGCGACAGCTTCGAGGCCCGCGACGCCTGGCTGCGCAGCGGCATGGAGGTCGGCGTGAACGACGGGTACGCCGCCATCGACCGGATGCTCGCCGATGGCACCCTCTGAGCTGCTCACCGCCGAGCCCGCCCGGCGTCACCGGTTGATCGGGGACGACTTCGCACGGCGGGTGCACGGGACCCGCGACTGGTCGGCGCCGGCGCCGGTGGAGGGGTGGGCGGCCCGCGACGTCGTCGCGCACCTGGTCGAGTGGCTGCCGAGCTTCGTGCAGGGCGGCTGCGACGTGCCGTGGACGGCCGTGCCGTCGGCGACCGAGGATCCCGTCGGGGCGTGGGACGCCCACCAGCTAGCCGTCCAGGACATCCTCGACGACCCTGACCGGGCCGACGCCGACTTCACCAACCCGCACATCGGCGCGATGCCGCTCGCGCAGGCGATCGACCGGTTCTACACCTCCGACGTCTTCCTGCACACCTGGGACCTGGCTCGCGCCACCGGCCAGGACGAGACGCTCGATCACGAGCTGTGTGCCCAGATGTTGGCCGGCATGGAGCCGATCGAGGAGCTCATCCGCGGCTCTGGTCAGTACGGACCGGCCGTCGCCGTGCCCGAGGACGCCGGCCCGCAGACCCGACTGCTCGGGTTCATCGGCCGCGACCCGGAGTGGGCGCCCGTGGGGCACTAGGCCTCTTGCCCGCCCGTCCGGGCCGCACGACGATGGGAGGGCGGGGGTTGGTGAGAGCGCCCCGTGACGAGATCGATCCTGGGAGGCCTCGATGGCCACTACCTCAGCAGCGGCAGAGCCGGCCCCCTTCGAGGCGCTTCGTCGGCAGCGCGCGGAGCTGCGCGAGTCGATGAGCGCGCTGGAGCTGGCCCTGGCAGGGCCGGCGGCCAGCGGCGAGGCGCGGTGGGTCGGACGGGTCAACGTGGCGCTCGTCGAGCTGTCGGCCGACTTCCGCGCGCACGTCGAGTTCACCGAGGGGGATGAGGGCCTCTACACCGACGTCCTCGCGACGGCGCCACGCCTGTCCGGCGCGGTCGACCGCCTGACTGCGGAGCACAGCGAGATCGGTGATCTCCTCGAGGGCCTGCTCACCGTGACTGCGACGACGGAGATCGAAGACGTCGACCGGGTTCGCAGCCTGGGCATTGCGCTCCTCGGC
>JAHEXO010000544.1 GCA_023252065.1 Nocardioides sp.
ACCGCCTCCCGGCTCGGGCCCCCCGTGATCTGTGAGAAGAGGTTCGTCCCAGTGGTGCCCACGTCAGCCGACGTCGGGCCGGCGCCGTCCCCGCCGACAGGAGCAGTCCGGGTGCCCGCTCAGCGGGTGAGCAGGCGAGCGGCCTCGGCCGCCCAGTAGGTCAGCACGACGTCGGCCCCGGCCCGGCGGATCGAGGTCAGGATCTCCAGGATCGTCTGCTCACGCTCGATCCAGCCTTGGGCCGCGGCGGCCTCCACCATGGAGTACTCGCCGGAGACGTTGTAGGCGGCGACGGGCACGTCGACGGCGTCGCGCACCCGTCGTACGACGTCGAGGTAGCCCAGGGCGGGCTTGACCATCACGATGTCGGCACCCTCGGCCACGTCCAGCAGGGCTTCGCGGACACCCTCGCGGGCGTTGGCGGGGTCCTGCTGATAGGTACGGCGGTCGCCCTGCAGCGAGGAGTCGACGGCTTCGCGGAACGGCCCGTAGAACGCCGAGGCGTACTTGGCGGAGTAGGCCAGGATCGCGACGTCGGTGTGGGCGGCGGCGTCGAGGCCCTCGCGGACGGCGCGCACCTGGCCGTCCATCATCCCGCTGGGCCCGACCATGTCGACACCCGCGTCGGCCTGCGCCAGCGCCATCGCGACGTAGGCCTCGAGGGTGCGGTCGTTGTCGACGCGACCGTCGGGCGTGAGCACGCCGCAGTGACCGTGGTCGGTGAACTCGTCGAGGCACAGGTCGCTCATCACGGTGAGCACGTCCCCGACCTCGGCGACCACGTCGGTGATCGCGAGGTTGAGCACCCCGGACGGGTCGATCGCTCCCGAGCCGACAGCGTCCTTGGACTCGGGGATGCCGAAGAGCATCAGGCCACCCAGCCCCAGCTCGGCCGCCTCGTGAGCCGCCTTCAGCAGCGAGTCGCGCGTGTGCTGGACGACGCCCGGCATCGAGGCGATCGGCTTCGGCTCGGTCGCACCCTCGCGGACGAACAACGGCAGCACGAGCTGAGCCGGCGTCAGGGTCGTCTCGGCGACCATCGACCGCAGGCCCTGGGTCGTGCGCAGCCGCCGCGGCCGGACCGTGGGCCGGTGGACCGTGGTCGGGATCGTGGGTTCCGTCACTGGGCTTCGAGGAGGTCGCGAGCGACCTCCCCCACCTCCTTACTGCGTTCGGACCTTCTTGCGGCTCGAGGGCTTGCGCTCCGACGGCTTGGTGACCGGCTGGCCGGCCTCGACCATGGCCGCGCGGCGCGCCGCGCCGAAGTCGGCCAGCGCGTCGACCAGCTCGTCGACGTCGGGCCGCGATGCGAGGACGTCGACCCGCAGGCCGTGCTCCTCGGCGGTCTTGGCCGTCTGCGGACCGATCACCGCGATCACCGTCGACGGATGAGGCTTGCCGGCGATGCCGACCAGGTTGCGCACCGTCGAGGACGACGTGAACACGACCGCGTCGAACTTGCCGGTCTTGATCGCGTCGCGGACCGGCGCCGGCGGCGGTGCGGCCCGCACGGTGCGGTAGGCCGTCACGTCGTCGCACTCCCAGCCCAGGTCGATCAGCCCGGCGACGAGGTTCTCGGTGGCGATGTCGGCACGCGGCAGGAACACCCGGTTGATCGGGTCGAGCAGCTCGTCGTACTCGGGCCAGTCCTCGAGGAGACCGGCCGCCGACTGCTCACCGCTCGGCACGAGGTCGGCGCGCAGGCCCCAGTCGGCGATCGCGGCGGCGGTCTTGTCACCGACAGCAGCGATCTTCAGACCGGAGAAGGCGCGGGCGTCGAGACCGTACTCCTCGAACTTCTCCCGTACCGCCTTCACCGCGTTGACGCTGGTGAACGCGATCCACTCGTAGCGGCCCTCGACCAGGCCGCGCACGGCCTTGTCCATCTGCAGCGGGTTGCGAGGGGGCTCGACCGAGATGGTCGGCACCTCCTCGGGCACCCCGCCGTAGCCGCGGAGGCGGGTGGACACCGAGCCGGCCTGCTCCTTGGTGCGGGGCACCAGGATCCGCCAGCCGAACAGCGGCTTGGTCTCGAACCACGAGAGCACCTCGCGCTGGTCGACGACGTCACCGATCACGGTGACGGCCGGCGGCACGATGCGCGCGGCGCGGGCGTCGGCGCCGATGTGCTGCAGCGTCGAGGTGACCGTGCGCTGCTCGGTGGTGGTGCCGGTGCAGGTCATCGCGACCGGCGTCTCAGGGCTGCGACCGGCGGCCACCAGGGCCTTGGCGATCTCGGAGATCGAGCCCACCGCCGACAGCAGGACGAGGGTCTGGGCGCCGGCGTAGCGGCTCCAGTCGACCTTGTCGCCGGCCGTCACGACAGTGACCTCGCGGTGGTTCTTGGTGGTCAGCGGGATGCCGGCGTAAGCCGGGACCGCCCCCACCGACGAGACGCCGGGCACGATCTCGAACCCGATGCCGACCTTGGCGCACGCCGCAGCCTCCTCGGGGCCGGACGCGTAGGCGAACGGGTCGCCGGTCATCAGCCGTACGACGCGCACGCCGCGCTTGGCGTGGCGGACGACCACCTTGGCGCGCGCGGCGTGGGTCAGCGGCTGGCCGTCCTCGCCGAACCCGCCGTCGACCAGCTCGGGGCCGGCCTCCCCATGACCCGTGCTCTCGGCCACGCCGCGTACGGCGTAGACCAGGCTCACGTGCTCGGGGCTCTCGGTCACCACCACGTCGGCCGCGCGGATCAGATCGGTGGCGCGCACGGTCAGCAGGCCGGGGTCACCCGGTCCGCTGCCGACGAACGCCACCCACCCGCGGGGCGGGGCGGAGGTGTGGTTGGACATGGCTCGCGTCATGCGTCTTGC
>JAHEXO010000545.1 GCA_023252065.1 Nocardioides sp.
GAGGCTGCGCCTCGTCGAGCTCCTGCGCCCCTATGTCGGGCACGCCTACGCCACCGTCGCTCGAGGGGCGAGCGTCGACGACGCCGGGCTCGACTACCAGCCGAGCCTCGACCTCGAGGGCGCCACCGAGCGCGGCGAGCTGGCCGAGCGGCTCCTCGCCGAGCTCGAGCGCCGGCGCGGCGACGAGCTCGACCGCGGGATCTCGCTGGTCGGTCCCCACCGCGACGAGCTCCTGCTGTCGCTGGGCAACGGCGAGCGCCGGCTGCCCGTGCGCGGCTACGCCAGCCACGGCGAGTCGTGGTCCTTCGCGCTCGCGCTCCGGCTGGCGTCCTACGACCTGTTGCGCGCCGACGGCGACGACCCGATCCTGATCCTCGACGACGTCTTCGCCGAGCTCGACAGTGAGCGCCGCTCGCAGCTCGCCGAGCTCGTCGCGGGAGCCGAGCAGGTGCTGGTCACCGCGGCCGTCGCCGACGACGTACCGGAGAAGCTGTCCGGCACCCGCTTCATGGTCGGAGGGGGTGAGGTACGCCGTGAGCCCTGACGAGCCGGACCTGGCGGCTCCCGACCCGGCCCCCGATCCCACCTCCGAGAACGAGGCGGCGCCCGTGCACGACGACGCCGGGCTCGACCTCGCCCGCACCCTGGCCCGGGCCACGGCCCGCTCCAGTCCCTCCCGCCGGAAGGCCTCGCGCAGGGTCGACCGGCCGCGCAGCCCGGGCCGCGTCTCCGGGGCCCATCCCGACGACCGCGATCCCCAGACGCTCGACACCGCGCTGACCCGGATGGTCGACGACCGCGGCTGGCAGGTCGACCTCCGGGTGGCCTCGATGTTCGCGCGCTGGGCCGAGATCGTGGGGCCGGAGGTCGGGGCCCACAGCTTGGCTGAGTCCTTCGCCGACGGCCGGCTCGTGGTGCGCACCGACTCCTCCGCCTGGGCCACCCAGCTGAAGCTGCTCGCGCCCACCGTCGTACGCCGCCTCAACGACGACCTCGGGCACGGCACGGTCCAGGTGATCGAGGTCCTCGGGCCCCACGCGCCCTCGTGGAAGCACGGGCAGCGGTCGGTCCGCGACGGCCGCGGACCCCGCGACACCTACGGCTGAGCGGGCAGCGCCGGACCCTCGCGGCGAGGTCGCCACGCGAGCCCCGGTGTGCCGATCTGAGGGCCGCGTCGACGTATGGGGACACGGTCGACCCCCTGTTCGGGCCTCCGTTGGGCCTTCTCGGGCCCGCTGCGAGCCATTTTCCTCCACAGACCCCCCTCCGCCGGGGGTGCCGGCGTGGAATGCGGCCCGGCAACGGCTACCATGGACGACGAAGGCCGCGCGCTCTCCTCGATGCCGCGGCCCTTCCCATGTGAGGTCGATCCGGGGGCCCGCGAGGGCGCCCGGCAACGAGGAAGAGGTGCGCGTGAGCGACGAGACTCCCGAGCAGTCACCCCCCGAGTCAGTCCCCCAGCCAGCCGCCGCACCCGACATCCCCGAGCCGCCCAACGGCGTCGCCTACGACGCCTCGGCGATCACCGTGCTCGAGGGTCTCGAAGCCGTGCGGAAGCGCCCGGGCATGTACATCGGGTCCACCGGTGAGCGCGGCCTGCACCACCTGATCACCGAGATCGTCGACAACGCCGTGGACGAGGCCCTCGCCGGCTACTGCGACCGGATCGTGGTCACCTTGCAGGCCGACGGTGGGCTGCGGGTCGAGGACAACGGCCGCGGCATCCCCACCGACACCGCGCCGGGGCAGGAGATGCCGGCCGTGACGATGGCCCTGACCATGCTCCACGCGGGCGGCAAGTTCGGCGGCGGTGGCTACAAGGTGTCCGGCGGCCTCCACGGAGTGGGCGTCTCGGTCGTCAACGCGCTGTCGACGCGCCTGGTCGTCGAGGTGAAGAACCGTGGGCACCTGTGGCGGCAGAGCTTCCACCTCGGTGACCCCGACGGTCCGCTCGAGGAGGTCCGCACGCTGGACGAGGGCGAGCGCACCGGCACCACGGTCACCTTCTGGGCTTCGGAGGAGATCTTCGAGACCACGACCTACAACCTGGAGTGGATCACCACCCGGTTCCGCGAGTACGCGTTCCTCAACAAGGGCCTCGAGATCGTGGTCCGCGACGAGCGGCCGGTCGCCGAGGAGGTCCTCGAGGCGGTCAAGGACGAGACCGTCTCGGGTGACGTCGACGAGGTCGGCGGCGACGCGGTGCACCAGGGCGAGGCGGGTGGCCTGGAGCGGACGTTCCGCTACGACCGCGGCCTGGTCGACTACGTCGACTACCTCAACAAGCGCAAGACCCCGGCCAACCCGACCGTGATCTCGTTCGAGGCCGAGCAGAGCCAGGGCACCAACGGCGGCACCCAGGACCTCAGCCTCGAGGTCGCGATGCAGTGGAACACGACGTTCACCGAGTCGGTGCACACCTTCGCCAACACCATCAACACCCCCGAGGGCGGCACCCACGAGGAAGGCTTCCGCTCGGCCCTGACCTCCCTGGTCAACCACTGGGGCGAGGAGTGGGGGCTGATCAAGAAGCGCGAAGACCGGGTCTCGGGCGACGACGTCCGCGAGGGCCTGACCGCGATCGTCTCGATCAAGCTCGCCGAGCCGCAGTTCGAGGGCCAGACCAAGGCCAAGCTCGGCAACACCGAGGCCAAGGGCTTCGTCCAGCGGGTCGTCAACGACCAGCTCGGCGCCTGGCTCGAGCAGAACCCCGCCGAGGGCAAGGACATCGTCCGCAAGGCGCAGTCCGCGGCCAGCGCCCGCATCGCGGCGCGCAAGGCCCGCGACCTGGCCCGCAACCGCAAGGGCCTGCTCG
>JAHEXO010000546.1 GCA_023252065.1 Nocardioides sp.
GGGGCAGACTCGGTGTTGGTAGCCGCTGGCGGGTGAGCACTTGAACGCACCGGACGTTGTTGGAGTCCTGATGTGAGACCGTGCCCCCGGCTGGTGGTCGGGAGGATCGACCGCTGATGGGATGTCGTGCCCGCTGCGAGAGCTGCCCAACGTTGCCGCCGTGTGTGCGGGAAGACGTGGACGGACCTTGCCATCGAGTTTCCAACGGGTCCATCAGGAAACGAGTCCATATCCGCCCCGGGGGTCAGCCGACGGCACGTGGAGTTCGGGTTCGTGCTTGTCGTTGACCCCCGAGGCGACCGCGAAGCCCATCTGGGCCCGATGCAGGATGCCTACTCGGAGTTGCCCGGCCATCCCGCACAGCACCGGCTCGCCGTTGAACTCCGACGCCTTGCTGCTTCGAGTTAGGGATGCCCACCCTCCGTGGTGGATCAGTCCAAGCAGAAGACGTTTCCTTCCGGGTCTTCCATGACGATGAACCCGCCGCTCATCGGCGGATCAGGCTCGAACCGCTTCTGGCGGGTGGCACCGAGCGCCACCAGCCGCTCGCACTCGGCCTCCAGCGTCGTCATCCGTTCGTCGCCCTCGAGACCGGGTGCGGCCCGGAGGTCGAGGTGGACGCGGTTCTTCGCGGTCTTGCCCTCGGGCACCTTCTGGAAGAACACGCGCGGCCCGGCGCCATCGGGGTCCACGACCGCCGACGCGGTGTCGCGCTCCTCCTCGGGCACTCCCGCCGCCTCGAGGAACTCCACCCATGCCTCGATCGGGTCCTCGCCGGGCGCCAGGTCGCGGCCCGGCGGTGGCTGGATCACGTAGTGCAGCGCCTCCGCCCAGAACCGGGAGAGGCCGATCGGGTCGGCGGCGTCGAAGGTGATCTGGACGGTGCGGCTCATGCGAGCTCCTCGGGTCGGGTGACGCCGGCGCGGTAGAGGTCGCGGAGGAGGCAGATCTCCGCGCCGTGGTGGATCAGCTCGCGGTTGAGGTGGAGCACGAGGTCGGCCAGCGGCGCCTCCGCGAACGGGCCCTCGGCGGGACCGCAGGGTCTCGCCAGGCCCTCCTCGCCGAGCGCCGCCACCCCGGCCGTCCACGCGTCGTACGTCGTGTCGAGCCGAGTCAGTGCCTCGTCGGCCGTGGCAGCGTAGGCCCAGGTGGCGTAGTCGGCGGGCGGGCCGCCGAAGTGGGAGGCGGTCCGCATCGCGAGGCACTCCACGGTGAGGTGGGCGATCCGCCAGGCGATGGTCGTGACCGGAGCAGGATCGGGTTCGTCGGTGGCGTCGTCGCGCTGCCACGGGCCGGCCCCGATCGGGGCCGGCGACGTGGAGGCGCCGCGCGGGCGGATGCTCCAGGCGCCGGGTGCAGGCTCCCAGAGGTACTCCTCATCGCTCAGCCCCTCGAGCCGCGGCCGGAACAGGTGGCGGTAGTGGAAGTCGAGCTGGTCCCGCAGGGTCTCGTTCCAGCCGCGGGGGAGGGTCACGGTCACCCGGCCGCCCCCTGCCTGATCCCGAGCGCGTTGCCGAAGGGGTCGATCACCACGCCGCCACGGTAGCCGTCACCAAGGTCACCGACGGCCTCGTGCGCGGTGGCGCCCCGGGTGAGCAGCTCGGCCAGTGCGGCGTCCGCGTCGTCGACCTGCCAGGAGGCCACCGAACCGGCTCGACCAGCAGCCGGGACGGACGCCCGGTCGACGATGCCGAGCACGTGGTCGTGCGAGCCGACCCGCCACTCGACGTACCCCTCGCGCTCGAAGCTCGGCTCGCCACCCAGCAGATCGGCGTACCAGGCGCGCGCCGCGACGAGGTCGTCGGTCTGGAGGCGGACCGCGGCGACCCCGTCGGTGAACGGCAGCTCTGAGGGCCGCCAGGCCTCCAGGAACGACAGGTCGTCCAGTCCGTCACGGGCGGCGACGAGGCCGAACGACGTGGCGCCGTCCACCGTCTCGCGGATGATGTCGCCGTGTCCGGCGTGGCGCGCGAGCTCCTCCATCAAGTGCCACCAGATCCAGCGGACCGTCCACGCCGGCCCGTCCTTCGGGAACCACGGAGCGTCCGGGACGGGCACCACCGTGTCGAGCTCGAGCCGGCGCACGGCGTCGAGCACGGCCGCGGACGCCTCGACGTGGGCGGCGAGAAGGTCGTCGATCGAGTCGGTCTCGGCGAACCGGAAGCTGTCGAGGTAGGCAGCGACGTCCTCGGGCGTCTCCTGCACCGGGTGCGGAGCCGCCTCGGCCTTCGCCAGCCACGACTGCTGGACGTCGGTGACATGCTTGAGCAGGCCGCCCAGGCTCAGCGACGACGCACTGGGTGACCGGGCCGCCTGCCGGGCGGTGAGGCCGTGCAGGAGCGCGGGGAACGCGTCCTGGGTCTGGGCGAGGAAGCCGACGATCGCGTCGGTCTCGTCGGCGACGGGCGGAGCGTGCAAGGCCATGGCGGGGTCCTCTCGGAGCTGCGGTGGTGGATGGCTCCAGCGTGGTGGACAACCAGGACAGGAACTGTCCGCTATCGGTGGCAGACTTCCGACCATGGCCGAGACGACGGAGCGAGTGCTACGCCTGCTGGGTCTGCTCCAGCAGCGCCCGGTCTGGACCGGGCCCGAGCTCGCCGAGCGGCTCGGCGTCACTCCTCGCAGCATCCGCCGCGACGTCGAGCGCCTGCGTGCGCTGGGCTACCCGGTGCAGGCGACGCAGGGCGTCGGAGGTGGCTACCAGCTCGGCCGGGGGCGTGGGCTCCCGCCGCTGCTGCTCGACGACGCCGAGGCCGTGGCGGTGGCCGTCTCGCTCCGGATGGCGGCCGGCGGCACGGTGTCCGGTGCCAGCGA
>JAHEXO010000059.1 GCA_023252065.1 Nocardioides sp.
CCCAACGCCGACAAGGAGATCGTCTCCCTCGGTGACGTGCTCCGCAGCAACACCGCCCGGTCCGACCACCACCCGCTCGTGGTGGGCCTCGGCAAGGACGTCGAGGGCGGCTTCGTGGTCGCCAACCTGGCCAAGATGCCCCACCTCCTGGTTGCCGGTGCCACCGGATCCGGCAAGTCGAGCTTCATCAACTCGATGATCAGCTCGCTGCTGATGCGCTCCACGCCTGACGAGGTGCGGCTGATCCTGGTCGACCCCAAGCGGGTCGAGCTCAACGCCTACGAGGGAATTCCCCACCTCATCACCCCGATCATCACCAACCCCAAGAAGGCCGCCGAGGCCCTGGCGTGGGTCGTGCGCGAGATGGACCTGCGCTACGACGACCTGGCCAACTTCGGCTTCCGCCACGTCGACGACTTCAACAAGGCGGTGCGGGCCGGCAAGGTGAAGGTGCCGCCGGGCAGCGAGCGCGAGGTCGCGCCGTACCCCTATCTCGTGGTCGTCGTCGACGAGCTGGCCGACCTGATGATGGTCGCCCCCCGCGACGTCGAGGACGCCATCGTCCGGATCACCCAGCTCGCCCGCGCCGCCGGCATCCACCTGGTGCTCGCGACGCAGCGCCCGAGCGTCGACGTCGTCACCGGCCTGATCAAGGCCAACGTGCCGTCGCGGCTGGCGTTCGCCACCTCCAGCCTCGCTGACAGCCGGGTCATCCTCGACACCCCGGGTGCGGAGAAGCTGGTCGGCCAGGGCGACGGGCTGTTCCTGCCGATGGGTGCCTCGAAGCCGGTGCGGGTCCAGGGCTCCTGGGTCACCGAGGTCGAGATCCACCAGGTGGTGGCCCACTGCAAGAAGCAGCTGCAGCCGAGCTACCGCGACGACGTCACCGCACCGCAGCAGAGCAAGCGCGAGCTCGACGACGACATCGGCGACGACCTCGACCTCGTGGTCCAGGCCGTCGAGCTGGTGGTGTCGACACAGTTCGGGTCGACCTCGATGCTGCAGCGCAAGCTCCGGGTCGGCTTCGCCAAGGCGGGGCGGCTGATGGACATCCTCGAGAGCCGCGGCGTCGTCGGGCCCTCCGAGGGCTCCAAGGCCCGCGACGTGCTGGTCAAACCTGACGAGATCGACAGCGTGATCGCCACCCTGCACGGGGAGATGGGGGCCTGATGAGCACCGACACCGACCTGACCACCGACACAGGCAGCGGCAGCGGCAGCGGGGGCGAGCCGATCGAGACGATCGGCGCGCCACCCACCACGCCCGACCAGGTCGTCGAGGTACGACGCCGCGCGGGGCTCGCAGTCGCGCTCGGCGCCGGCGCCTCGCTGACCGCCGTCGCCTACCTCGCCCGCGCCGTCAACGGCGGCGGCCTCCTCGACTGGGCCCTCGCGGTCGTGCTCGGAGTGATCGGCGTGGTCGAGCTCGCGGCACTGGTCGACGCGCGCACGCCGTTGCTGGTCGCCGACGAGCTCGGGGTCCGGCTGCGGCTCGGCCGGACCTGGGTCGGCCTGCCCTGGGCCGGACTCCAGGTGCTCGACCACCGACCGCGTCGCGGCTGGCGCGACGGGGTGCTGGTGGCCCGTCCGACCTGCGTCGGCCGGGTCCTCGAAGACCTCGACCCCCCCGCCCGACGGATCGCCCGCACCAACCGCCGGCTCCGCGGCGCTCCGCTGGCCACCCCGCTGGGTCTCACGACGCGCGTCGTCGGCGCCGGACCCGACCTCACCGACACCCTCCGTGTGCTGGCCGACGGCCGGGCCACGGTGGTCGCCCCCGAGCCCGAGACAGTGGTGGAAGCGCCGGTGGAGGCAGACGCCGAGGCGCCGGCCCGGCGCCTCCCCGACCCGCGCCCGGCGGTCGCACAGTGGATCTCCGGCCTCGCGTCCCGGTTCGACCGCACCGGCGGTGACGAGGGCTGGGACGACGAGGGCTGGGACGACGAGGGTTGGGACGACGAGGCGCAGGACGAGGCCTGGGACGAGCCCGCCGACGGCGAGATCGCCCCGATCCCGCTGGTCCCGCCGCTGGTCCCGCCGCTGGTCGCCAGCCAGACCCCCGAGCCGGCCCGCGACACCGTGGCAGCGGCTCGCGCCGACCTCCATCACGAGGTCCGCGCAGAGGTCGACGAGGAGACCCAGGTCTGGGACCAGCTCGCCGCCGAGCCTGGGGACGTCTCCGAGCCGGAGCTGCCTCTGCTCATCGACGACTACGTCGTCGAGCCCCCCGCCGACCCGGTGATCGGACCCGAGCTGGCCGCCGCCCGGATCCGCCTCGGCCTCAGCGTCGACCAGTTGGCCGAGCGCACCCGGATCCGCCCCCACGTGATCGAGGCGCTCGAGGTCGACGACTTCAGCGCCTGCGGCGGCGACTTCTACGCACGGGGCCACCTGCGCACCCTCGCCCGGGTGCTCGGCCTCGACGTCACCCCGCTCCTGGCCTCCTACGACGAGCGCTACGCCGACGCGCCGATCGACCCGCGCAGGGTCTTCGAGGCCGAGCTGGCCGGCGCCGGATCGATGCGCGCCACACGCGGCGGCCCCAACTGGTCGGTCCTGGTCGCTGCCGTGATGGCGCTGATCCTCTGCTGGTCGGTCGCCCGCTTGGCCACCGGCGGCTCCGCGCCGGTGGCGGACCGCGCAGTCCTCAGCGGTTCCGGCGGACCCAACCACGTGACCACGACGACGGCCAAGCCCGTCCCGGTGACCCTGACCGCGACCGCGGGCGGCGCCCGCGTCGTCGTCCGCGACGGCAACGACCGCCTCGTCTTCTCCGGTGACCTCGCCTACGGCCAGAGCCACGCGCTGCGCGCCGCGCCGCCGATCCGGATCCAGTCCACCGACGGGGCCGTCCGGGTGACGGTGGCGGGTCACGACCGCGGGCCGATGGGGCCGGCGGGAAGACCTGCCACCCAGTCCTACGTGGCGCGATGACAGCGATGCGCGAACGCTGAGCCCGGGGCGGCATACTCAGGGGGCGATGGCCACCACCACCCCTGACCAGCACGGAGACGTCCGCGACGCCCGCGACGTCACGGTCGCCGTGGTGACGCTCGGCTGCGCCCGCAACGACGTCGACTCCGAAGAGCTCGCCGGTCGGCTCGCAACCGACGGCTTCCGCCTCGTCGACGACCCGGAGGACGCCGAGACCGTGGTGGTGAACACCTGCGGCTTCGTCGAGGCCGCGAAGAAGGACTCCGTCGACACGCTCCTGGCGGCAGCCGACCTCAAGGGCAGCGGGCAGACCCGCGCCGTGGTCGCCGTCGGGTGCCTGGCCGAGCGCTACGGCAAGGACCTCGCAGCGTCGCTGCCCGAGGCCGACGCCGTGCTCGGGTTCGACGACTACCCCGACATCGCCTCGCGGCTTCGGTCGGTCCTGGCCGGCGAGACCCTCCACCCGCACACCCCGCACGACCGCCGCCTCCTGCTCCCGATCACCCCCGTCGAGCGCGACGCGTCGACGGTGTCGGTGCCCGGGATGGGGCTGTCCACGACCGCCTCGACCGACGAGGTCCTGGCCGGTGCGCCGGCGAGCGGTCCACGCGCCGTACGCCGCCGCCTCGACGGTGGACCTATGGCCCCGCTCAAGCTGGCCAGCGGCTGTGACCGGCGGTGCTCCTTCTGCGCGATCCCGAGCTTCCGCGGCTCGTTCGTGAGCCGGCGCCCCTCCGACGTGCTCGCCGAGGCCCGGTGGCTGGCCGGCGAGGGGGTCCGCGAGGTCTTCCTGGTCAGTGAGAACACCACCTCCTACGGCAAGGACCTCGGCGACCTCCGGCTGCTCGAGACGCTCCTTCCCGAGCTGGCCGCGATCGAGGGCCTCGACCGAGTCCGCGTGTCCTACCTCCAGCCCGCCGAGACCCGGCCCGGCCTGGTCGAGGCGATCGCAGCCACCGAGGGCGTCTGCGACTACTTCGACCTCTCCTTCCAGCACGCCAGCCCGTCGGTGCTGCGCCGGATGCGACGCTTCGGCGACCCCGACAGCTTCCTCGGCCTGCTCGAGCGGGTCCGGTCGCTGACCCCGCGCGCCGGCGTCCGCTCCAACGTGATCGTCGGCTTCCCGGGCGAGACCGACGACGACCTGCAGACGCTCTGCGACTTCCTGGTCGCCGCTCGCCTCGACGTGACCGGGGTCTTCGGCTACTCCGACGAGGACGGCACCGAAGCGACGACGCTGACCGGCAAGCTCGACGACGACGAGATCCGGACCCGGGTCGAGCAGGTCACCGACCTGGTCGAGCAGCTGACCGCCGAGCGCGCCGAGGAGCGCGTCGGCGAGCAGATCACGGTCCTGGTCGAGTCCGTTGACGACCTGACCGACGGATGCACCGCCGAAGGCCGCGCCGACCACCAGGGGCCCGAGGTCGACGGCACCACCCGCCTGACCAGCGGCACCCATAGGGTCGGTGACCTGGTGGCGGCCGTCGTCGTCGACAGCGAGGGCGCCGACCTGATCGCCACCCCGGTCGGGGTCGTGGGATGAGCGACGAGGTGGGCACCTCCGGCAACTGGAACCTGCCCAACGTGCTGACCGGGATCCGGATCCTGATCGTGCCGTTCTACGGCGTCGCGCTGCTGCAGGACGGTGGCGACTCGATCCTGTGGCGGACCGTCGCGGCGATCTTGTTCTTCGTGGCGATGGTGACCGACAAGATCGACGGAGACATCGCGCGGTCGCGCGGCCTGGTCACCAACTTCGGCAAGATCGCCGACCCGATCGCCGACAAGGCGATGACCGGGATGGCCTTCATCGGGCTCTCGATCGTCGGCGACATCTGGTGGTGGGTCACGATCATCGTCCTTATGCGGGAGTGGTCGGTGACGCTGCTCCGGCTGTCGATCCTGAAGCGGGTGGTGGTGGCCGCGGCCTACAGCGGCAAGGTCAAGACCGTCCTCCAGGCGGTCGCCCTGACCGGCTTGTCGCTGCCACTGCGACAGCTGACCGGGCCGCTCGACCAGGTGGGCCTGGTGCTCTTCTACGCCTTCGAGGCGACCCTGGCCGCAGCCGTCGCGATGACGATGTGGTCCGGCTACGAGTTCTTCCGCGACGTCTGGCGCCAGCGGGCCACGCTCCGCGCCACCTGACGTTCACGCCGACGTCACGGCCTGTGGGTGTGCTCGGGGATCGTTCCGACTAGGGTGACGGCGGCCACACCGCGTCGCTCTCGACGCGTGGCCGCTTCTCGGCTCTCGGCTCTCGGCTCTCGGAAAGGTTCCTCCACCCCATGTCTCACGACACCCGCGCGCGCATCAGGCGCGCGCTCACCGGCACGGCCACCCTCGCCGTCGCCGCGGCCGGCCTGGCCGCCGTCGCCCCCGCCCACGCCAACACCTCCGGCCCGGGCCTCGTCATCAACGAGGCCTACGGCGGCGGTGGCAACTCCGGCGCGCTCTACAAGAACGACTTCGTCGAGCTGCGCAACACCACCGACCACTCGGTGTCGCTGGGCGGTCTCTCGGTGCAGTACCGCTCCGCCACCGGCACGGGCGCGCCCAGCGGGAGCAACGTGGCCGCGCTGCCCAGCGTCGACCTGCCGGCTGGTGGCACGTTCCTGGTCAGCGGGGTGGCCGGCCTCGGCGGCACCCAGGACCTGCCCACGCCCGACCTGACCAGCACCCTGAGCATGGGCGGAGCGGGGGGCCAGGTGTTCCTCGCCGACCAGGCCGGGCCGCTCGACCCCGGCACCAACGCGATCTCCAGCACCCACGTCCTCGACTTCGTCGGCTGGGGCTCGACCGCGACCAGCTACGAGGGCAGCGCCCCGGCGCCCGGCACCAGCAACGCCCAGTCCGTCACCCGCGACGCCTCGGGCACCGACACCAACAGCAACAGCGGCGACTTCTCGCTGTCCAACCCGCCCAGCCCGACAGCGTGCGGCAGCGCCTGCCCCGCCACGCCGCCCCCGCCGCCGGTGGCCGCCACCATCGCCGAGATCCAGGGCACGGGTGACACCTCGCCGCTGGCCGGGCAGCGCGCCGTGACCCGGGGCGTCGTGACCGCGGCGTACCCGACCGGCGGCTTCTTCGGCTACGTGCTCCAGACCGACGGCACCGGCACCGGCGACGCCACCCCGGGCGCCTCCGACGCGGTCTTCGTCCACCAGCCGGCCGGTGCGGTGACCGTCCAGGTCGGCCAGTACGTCGAGGTCACCGGCGCCGTGAGCGAGTTCAACGGCCTGACCGAGCTCAGCGTCGACGGCGCTGATGTCCAGGATCTCGGTTCCCCGCCGCTGGGCGGGGTGACCGCCCGCGCGATCGCCTACCCGACCACCACGTCGGGCCGCGAGGCCCACGAGAGCGAGCTGATCGCCCCCCTCGACCGGTTCACGGTGACCGACAACTACGACACCAACCAGTACGGCGAGATCGGCCTCGCCACGGGCGACCACCAGCTCTGGCAGCCGACCGACCTCTACAACCCCAACCTCGATCCCGCCGGGGTCGCGGCCGTGCAGGCCGACGACGCCGCGCGCGGCGTCGTCCTCGACGACGGCTCCAGCGCCAACTACCTGACCACGTCGAAGAACGTCGTGATGCCGTGGCTGCGCCCCGACAACCCGGTCCGGATCGGCTCCTCCGCGACGCTGCACGAGCCGGTGATCCTCGACTTCCGCAACAACCTGTGGGAGCTCCAGCCGACCCACCAGGTCACCGACGACGGCTCCGACGTGGCGACCTTCGGCGACACCCGGACCGTCAACCAGCAACCGCAGGCGGTGGGTGGCGACCTCAGGCTCGGCACCTTCAACGTGCTCAACTACTTCAACACCACAGGCACCGACTGGGTGGCCGCCGGGCACACCTGCTCGTTCTACAACGACCGCACCGGTGACCCCGTCACCGACAACACCTGCTCCGCCAACGGTCCGCGCGGCGCGGCCCAGTCCTCGTCCAGCCAGTCCAGCGGTGGCACCGACCTCGCCGACCCGACCGCCGACCTCGAGCGGCAGCGGGCCAAGGAGGTCAGGGCGATCAACACGATGGACGCCGACATCTTGTCGCTGGAGGAGATCGAGAACTCTTCGGCGCTCGGTGAGAGCGACCGCGACGACGCCCTGAAGTCCCTGGTCGACGCCCTCAACGCCGACGCCGGTACGACGCGCTGGGCCTACGCCCCGTCGCCTGCCCCGACCGCCCTCCCGCCGCTGGCCGAGCAGGACGTGATCCGCACGGCGTTCATCTACAACCCGAGCAAAGTCGCGCTGGTCGGCGGCTCGACGGTGCTGTCCGACCAGTCCGCCCCCGGCCAGCCGTTCGCCAACGCGCGCGAGCCGCTGGCCCAGGAGTTCAAGCGCAAGGGCGCGCTCGACTCCGACGGCTTCCTGGTGGTCGTCAACCACCTCAAGTCGAAGGGCGACAGCAGCCCGCCCGCGACCGGCGACAACGCCAACGGCATCCAGGGCGCCTTCAACGGCGACCGCGTCCGCCAGGCCCGCGCGCTGGTCGACTTCGCCAAGGCGACCGCCCAGAGCGACGGCACGAAGAGGATCTTCCTGACCGGAGACTTCAACTCCTACACCCAGGAGGACCCGATGCAGGTGCTCTACCAGAACGGGTTCGTCAACCAGCCCAGCGACGACCCGCGTGACACCTCCTACGAGTTCGACGGTCAGGCCGGCTCTCTCGACCACGTGCTCGCCAACGCGGCGGCCGCCACCATGGTCTCCGGGCGTGACGTCTGGCAGATCAACGCCGAGGAGTCCGTGGGTTTCGAGTACAGCCGCTACAACTACAACGCGCAGCTGCTCTACGCCCCTGACCAGTTCCGGGCCTCCGACCACAACCCGGAGCTGGTCGGCCTCGACGCGCCCTTCAGCCAGCAGGGCTCGACGGTCGGCGTGACCGCGACGCCGAGCACGGTGCAGAAGAAGAAGGACACCTCGCGGATCGACGTGACGGTCACCGGTGCCCAGGGGGTCACCCCCACCGGGACCGTCGAGATCTGGGTGGACGGAGTGCGCGTCGGCTCGGTCGAGCTGAGCGGTGGTACGGCAAGCGCCGTCGTCGGCCCGTTCGCGTCAGCCGGCACGCGGCACGTCGAGGTGCGCTACCTCGGCGACGACGTGACGAAGGCAGGCAGTGCGACGACGACGGTCACCGTCATCAACGGCAAGGCCTGAGGCGTCCTGAGGCGTGTGTGAGGCCGTCGCCGGTCAGCCGGCGGCGGCCTCACGGAGCTTGAACGCCGCCTGCACGAGCGTGAGGTGGCTGAACGCCTGCGGGAAGTTGCCGACCATCCGATGGTGGTCCGCGTCGTACTCCTCGGAGAGCAGCCCGACGTCGTTGGGCAGGGCGCAGAGCCGGTCGAAGAGGGCGTGGGCGTCGTCGAGGCGTCCGGCGCCGGCGTAGGCCGAGACCAGCCAGAACGAGCAGGCGAGGAACGGGTGCTCGTCGCCGGCGAGCCCGTCGACACCGCTCTGGGTGCGGTAGCGCAGCAGCAGGCCGTCGCGCATCAGGTCCTGCTCGATCGCCTCGATCGTCCCGAGCATCCGTGGGTCCGTGCCGTCGACGAACCCGACCAGCGGCAGCATCAGCAGCGAGGCGTCGACCTCCGTCGTCGCGTAGTGCTGGGTGAACGTGCCGCGGGCCTCGTCGTAGCCGTGCGTCAGCACCTCGTTGCGCACCTGCTCACGCAGGTCACGCCACCGGTCGACGTCGCCCGGCAGCCCGTGCCG
>JAHEXO010000547.1 GCA_023252065.1 Nocardioides sp.
GGCTGCCGCCCGCCACGACGAGGCACCATCGAATGCGTGCCCCTCCTCGTTCCCACGCTGCACACGGCTCGCCTGCGACTGCGCCCGTTCACCGACGCGGACGCAGAGGCCCTGTTCGCTCTGCACAGCGATGCCTACGTCCTGCGCTACTGGGACTCTCCGCCCTGGACCGATCCCGCGCGCGCCCAGCGCTTCCTGGCTGTGTCCCGGCGGACGGCGGAGGAAGGCAGTGGAGTGCGGCTGGCCATCGTCCTGGGCACCGACGACTCGTTCCTGGGCTGGTGCGGGCTGACGCAGTTCAACCCCGACTTCCGCAGCGCGTCGCTCGGCTACTGCCTCGGCGAAGCGGCGTGGGGACACGGCTACGCCACGGAGGGCGCCGGTGCCTTGTTGGCGTGGGGCTACGAGAACCTGGAGCTCAACCGGGTCCAGGCCGAAGCCGACACGCGCAACGCGGCCTCCGGTCGAGTCCTGGAGAAGCTCGGGTTCGTGCGCGAGGGCACGCTGCGGGAGGACTGCATCGTGGACGGCGTCGTCTCGGACTCCTGGGTGTACGGGCTGCTCGAGCGGGAGTGGCGCGTGCTGGGATAGGCCCATGCCCGAGTCGCAGCCGCCCACGCTCGAGATGTTGTGGGAGGCTCACGAGCCCCACGAGGTGCTCGAGAGGCGGTTCGGGTTCGAGGACGCCGCGTCAGCCGGTGCCTGGGTGGTAGCGACCGTGCGTGAGTACTGGGACACCCGGGTCGACTCGTGCGAGCGGATCGTGATCAGCGACTGCAACGCGTTGGCGTGGCTCACGACCCCGTCCGGGCAGCTGCTGGCGAAGTGGTCGGTCGCCCCCGACCTGTTCCCTCGCCTGTCAGCGGTTGCCGATCTCACTCAGTGGCTCCACCTCGTCGGACTACCGGTGTCCGCGCCACGGCGATCATCCGACGGACGCCTTCAGGTGGAGGTGGCAGGAGTCTCGATGGCTCTACAGCGCGTCATCCCCGGCGAGCTTCTCGACGTCGAGGACCCCGATCAGGTACGAGCCGCCGGCGCTGTCCTGGCGCGCCTTCATCTCGCACTCGCGGACTACCCGGACACCGATCAGATCGTCCCCTCGCAGCTACATCCTGACCCGTTGGCGGCTCGCATCACCGGCTGGCTCGGCTCGGCCGGTGACCACGTGCCGGAGGCCGGTCGTCGTACTCTGCGGCGGCTTGTCGCCGAGGCGCCGGCTGACCCGCTTCCGACCCAGCTGGTCCACGGCGACTTCCGCTAGTCGAACGTCTTGTGCGCCGACGCCGAGGTCGCCGCGGTGATCGACTTCGAGGAGGCGAGGGTCGACCACTGCATCGACGAGACAGCACGCTCGGCCGTCATGCTGGGGACGCGCTTTCGTGACTGGGGCCCGGTGTCCGCTGACGTCCGCGCGACCTTCCTGTCCGGCTACGAGTCCGTGCGGCCGCTGACGCCGGTCGAGGAGCGCTGGTGGGACATCCTCGTGCTCCGGTACGCCTTGACACTCGTGCCGCCCGGCGACGACCCGACCGGATGGGGGCCGTCCGCGCTCAGGCACCTGGAGGCGCTGGCCCCCAGCGGTGGTGGAGGGCGTGACAGTGCTCCCTGAGCGCCTCGACACCTGGGTCAGTTCCCGGTGCGCACGCGTTCGCCGTCTAGAGGACCCGGAGCAAGGAGGTGGGTGCCCTCGCGAGGCACCCACCTCCGTCAAGACGTGCTCAGGTCACCGGTGGTGCCAGTGGCCATGCCGGTCGATGCGGACGATCGAGCCCGGGCCCTGGAACGTCGGGTCGAGGGTGCCGGCGTACAGCGTGCCGTGCCGCCCGGCCTCGATCGAGACAGCGCCGGGGAGGTCGACGTACGGCCGGGCGTGGTGATGCTTCACCATCGAGACGCGGCCGGCGAACAGCTCGGTGACGAAGATCTTGCCCTCGCTCAGCGCGAGGTTGGTCGCACCGATGAAGCCCGAGGCGATCTTGGTCACCTCACCGGTCCGCGGGTTGACCCGCCAGACGGCTCCGTTGGCCCCGAGCGTGTCATCCTCGGCGCCGCCGGGCAGCGTGGTGGCGTACAGGAAGCCGTCGCGACCGACCTCGACGTCGGTGGGCACCGGCTCGAACCCGTACGTCGCTCCCACCAGGCAGGACGTGTCGACGTCCGGTGGGAAGTTCGCGTCCAGGAACGCCTGCGTGATCTTGATCTGCTGCGCCGGGAACACGGCGATCGTGCGGATGTTCCCGTGCCCGTCGATGGCGAGCAGGTCGTTGCCACCCGCGTCCGCGAGCAGCCAGCTGTGACCCCACGCAGCGAGCGAGTAGGCGTGCGAGTCGATCAGCCCGGTGTAGTTGGCCCCACCCAGCGGCGCCAGGAGGGCGCTCTGGCACGGAGTCGGGTGGGCGATGCCGTACGTGTTCACGGCGTCGGGGTTGTTGGCGTTCTCGTACGCGAGCGTGTCGGCGTGGACGTGCGCGCCGCTGCGGTACTGGATCTCGACGCTTGCCGCGGTGTTCTCGTTCGTGTCCGGATTGCTGGTCGTGGACGTGTAGGCCAAGGCCTTCCACGACGTGGCGACGCCGGATGCGCCGATGACGTCGGGCACCACGGTCGTCAGGCTGCCGTCCCGGTTGAGCCTGCTGACAGCCCCCGGCCCTCCGTCCGCCACGAGGATCCCCTTGTGGGATACGTCCAGGTTGAACGGTGCCCCCACCTCTGCGTTCAGAACTTTCACGTGGGCTGACGATGGCCCGGTGCCGTGTGCCAGCGCAGAAGCCGGCAGGGCAACAGCCAAGGCTGCCGCGGATGAGACC
>JAHEXO010000548.1 GCA_023252065.1 Nocardioides sp.
CGGGGCCAGGAGTCGTGGTGCGGCCAGGGCGTCGTACGGCTCGGCTCGGTCCACAACGGCAGCGTGTTGTATGCGAGGTGGTTGTGCAGGTCGATCAGTCCCGGCAGCACCAGGTCGGTGCCGACGTCGACGACCGGGGCGTGCTCGAATCCCGCCGGCGCACGCGCCGTCCCCCGGGTGACGGCCGCGATCGTGCCGTCGTCGGCGACCCAGATGCGTCCGGTGAACACGGTCGCACCGCTGAGTGCCGGGTCGTCCGACATCGGGACGATCCGGCCGTGGATGGCCCACATCAGTGCCGCCCTCTCCCCCGAGAAGTGCCGGCGCTAGTGACCACCAGGGCACAGGTGGTCGGGATGAGGAGGAAGGGAGGGCCTGACGAGATACGTCAGCTGAAGTCGAGCTCGCCGGTGCGGGTGCGCTTGATCTCGAAGAAGTAGTCGAAGTCCGCGAGCGCGATCGTGCCGTCCCAGATCCGGCCGGCGTCCTCGCCGCGCGGGATCCTGCTCAGCACGGGCCCGAAGAACGCCGAGCCGTTGAAGGCGATGGTCGGCGTGCCGACGTCGTCCCCCACGCGGTCGATCGCCTCCTGGTGCGAGGCCAGCAGGACGTCGTCGTACGACGGGTCGTCCATCGCCTCGACCAGATCGGCCGGCAGCCCGGCAGCCGCGAGCGACGACTCCACCAGCTCACGGCCGAGCTCCACCTTGTCGTGGTGGATGCGCTCGCCGAGCGCGGTGTAGAGCGGGCCCAAGGCGTCGGCGCCGAGCTTCTGCTCGGTCGCGACCAGCACCCGGCCGACCGGCAGCCCGCGCGAGACCTTCTTCTGGTACTCCGGGTCGAGGTCGCGGTCCTTGTTGAGGAAGTAGAGGCTCATCGCGTGCCAGCGCACCTGGATGTCGCGCACCTGCTCGACCTCGAGGATCCACCGCGAGGTGATCCAGGCGAAGGGGCACAGCGGGTCGAACCAGAAGTCGGCGACGTCCTTGGCGTGGCGGCCGGCGTCCTGGTCGAGCTCTTCCGAGAGGAGGGTCATGACAGGCACAACCCCTGGCCGGCGATGACCATTCCCTCCCGGGGGCCGCCAGCGCGGCCACGGCCCGGCCAGGGAACCGTGACCGAGTCGTGACCAGCGGCGAGTTGTGGCGACCGTCGCGCCTGGTGGCAGGATCGACGCCATGCCTGGAACCAACCTCACTCGGGAAGAGGCCGCGACCCGTGCCGCCCTCCTCGACGTCACGTCGTACTCCATCGACCTGGACCTCACGACGGGCGACAAGACCTTCGCCTCCACCACCACCGTGCGCTTCACCTGCTCCGAGCCCGGGGCCGAGACGTTCGCGGACCTGGTCGGCGCGATCATCCACGAGATCACCCTGAACGGCGAGCGGGTCGACGAGGCCTCGTCGTACCAGGACAGCCGGATCCGGCTGACCGGCCTGCAGGCCGACAACGAGCTCGTCGTGCGCGCCGACTGCGCCTACTCCCACTCGGGCGAGGGTCTCCACCGCTTCGTGGACCCCGTCGACGGCCGGGTCTACCTCTACACGCAGTTCGAGGTGCCCGACGCCCGCCGGGTGTACACCACCTTCGAGCAGCCCGACCTCAAGTCCGTCTTCACCTGGACCGTGGTCGCCCCCGGCGACTGGAAGGTCGTCTCCAACGCCCCCACGCCGGAGCCGGAGGAGCTCGACGGGGGCAGGGCCCGCTGGAGCTTCCCGGAGTCCAAGCGGATGTCGACCTACATCACGGCCCTGATCGCCGGCGAGTACCACGAGCACCAGGACTCCTACGAGGGCCCGCACGGCACGATCCCGCTCGGCCACTACTGCCGGCAGTCGATGGTCGACCACCTCGACGTCGACGAGCTGCTGACGGTCACCAAGCAGGGCTTCGAGTTCTTCGAGGACGCCTTCGCCTTCCCCTATCCCTTCGTGAAGTACGACCAGCTCTACGTCCCGGAGTACAACGCCGGCGCCATGGAGAACGCCGGCGCGGTGACGATCCGCGACGAGTACCTCCCCCGCAGCCGCCAGGACGGCGCGTTCTACGAGTTCCGCGCCTCGTGCATCCTGCACGAGATGGCCCACATGTGGTTCGGCGACCTGGTGACCATGAAGTGGTGGGACGACCTGTGGCTCAACGAGTCCTTCGCGGAGTGGGCGTGCTACCACGCGGCCGTGGAGAACACCGAGTTCGCCGAGGCCTGGACCGGCTTCACCAACGCCCGGAAGAACTGGGCGCTGCGCCAGGACCAGCTGCCCTCGACCCACCCGATCGCTGCCGACAACTACGACCTGCACGCGGTCGAGACCAACTTCGACGGCATCACCTACGCGAAGGGCGCCTCGGTGCTCAAGCAGCTGGTGGCCTGGGTCGGCATCGAGCCGTTCCTGGTCGGCCTGCGGCAGTACTTCCAGGACCACGCCTTCGCCAACTCCGAGTTCGTCGACCTGCTGACCGCGCTGGAGAAGTCCTCCGGCCGTGAGCTCGACTCGTGGGCCAAGGAGTGGCTGCAGACCTCGGGCGTCAACACGCTCAGCCCGCAGTTCGAGCTGGCCGACGACGGCAGCTACGCGTCGTTCGCCGTCGCGCAGACCGCGGCCGACGACTACCCGCAGCTGCGCCGCCACCGCATCGGCATCGGGCTGTACGACGAGCAGGCAGGACGCCTCGTGCTGCGCCGCTCGATCGAGGTCGACGTCGAGGGCGAGCTGACCCGGATCCCCGAGCTGGTCGGCCAGCAGCAGCCCGACCTGCTGCTGCTCAACGACCGCGACCTCACCTACGCCAAGATCCGGCTCGAC
>JAHEXO010000549.1 GCA_023252065.1 Nocardioides sp.
CACGTGGATCACACCCTGCAGCGCTCGACTCCGTCCGACCGCTGGGCCGCAGCCTCCTGCACAGCGATCCGTTTCCGCAAGGGTGGTGCGGCAGATCTACGCTGCCGCGGTGAGCGTCCTCGTCGAGTCCCACGGCCCCGTCACCACCGTCACCCTCGACCGTCCGAGGGTGCGCAACGCCGTCGACCGGTCGACCGCGGAGGCGCTGGCCGACGCCTTCCGAGCCTTCGACGCCGACGACTCGCAGCGCGTCGCGGTGCTGACCGGAGCCGGTGGCACCTTCTGCGCCGGGGCCGACCTCATGGCGATGGACAACCGGGTCGCGACCGACGGCGACGGCCCGATGGGGCCTACCCGGCTGCGCCTGTCCAAGCCGGTCGTCGCCGCCGTGGAGGGGTACGCCGTGGCCGGCGGCCTCGAGCTCGCGCTCTGGTGCGACCTGCGGGTCGCCGCCGAGGACGCGACGTTCGGCGTGTTCTGCCGGCGCTGGGGCGTGCCGCTCGTCGACGGGGGCACGGTCCGGCTGCCGCGCCTGATCGGTGGCAGCCGCGCGATGGACCTCGTGCTCACCGGCCGCCCGGTCGGCGCGGCCGAGGCTGAGCGGATCGGCCTGGTGAACCGCGTGGTGCCACCCGGCACCGCCCTCGACGCGGCGCTGTCGCTGGCGGCAGAGCTCGCGGCGTACCCCCAGACGTGCCTGCGGCACGACCGCCTCTCGCTGCTCGAGCAGGACGGCCTCGAGGAGAGCGCCGCGCTGGCCGGCGAGCTGCAGCACGGGCTCGCGTCGCTCGCGGACGGCGCCGCCGAGGGGGCCGCCCGGTTCGCCGGCGGCGAGGGCCGGCACGGCGCCTTCTGACCGACCGTCACCCGCAACCGCTCGTCGGGGGTGGCAGTCGTCGGTCCACGCCGCGACGGAGGTAGACCGGTGAGCCGCACGGGTCGGCGATCCGACGGTAGAACCGGTGGATCACGTGCTCAGTGAGTCCCGCGGGGTCGATGTTCCACGCATCGAGGGGCGACGGCGTCAGCACGAACGTCGGCGCATCGGGACCGGACAGCAGCGCCCTGAGGGCTGTCAGCCCAGGGTCACGCACCCGCATCGGCAGCGTCCACAGGTAGGGGTAGGCGGGGCGCAGCCGCGTCGCGTCGTACAACGAGGCTTCGCCGTAGAGCACGACCATGCTGTCGCCGGGCCGCCGCAGGGTCTTCATCCAGGCGGCCGTGCCGCCGACCCAGGTCTCGCCGGCGGGCGTGCGGCTGCGGAACGCGGTGGTGGCGCTGACCAGGCTCGAGACCACGGTGGCGGCCAGGATGAGGGCGAGGAGCCGAGGCCGGTCCGTCGCTCCGGCAGCGCGAGCCGTGAGCATCACCGTGACGGGGACCAGCCCGAGCAGGTAGTGGGACCAGTAGTAGCCGCCACCCGCGACGCCCACCGTGGCCGAGGCGAGCATGACGAGCAGGGCCAGGCCCACGGGGTCGCGGACCAGCCTGCGGCGCAGCAGCCACAGGGAGGCGACGAGCAGAGGCAGGAGCCCACTCACCACAGACGCCCGGAGGAGCGCGTGCAGGCGGATCCCCTGCGACGCGGTCCGGGCGGCCAGCAGGGCCTGGCTCCCCTGGATGCGGAACCCGTACAGGGTGTACCCGAGCGCCGACAGCCCCGGGGTCGCGGTCACTGCCCAGACCAGCATGGCCAGCAGGGGCACGGCGGAGCCGACGAGGAGCCACCCCAGATCCTTGACGGCATCGCGCCGCCGACTCCCCGCCAGGACCGAGCTGAGGACCAGAGCTAGGCCGAAGACGAGCGCGTCCGCCAGGTTCTGCTTCACCATCAGAGCGCAGACCGCGAGGAAGCCTCCGACCACCAGCCAACGCCGGCGCGCGCCCGTCGAGCTGCGGTTCCCCTCCAGGAAGCAGGCCGAGGCCAGGAGGGTCAGGGGCAGTCCCACGGTCTCGGCGTTGACCTCCCGGGTGCCGAGCACCGTGTCGGCGAGCAGGGCCGCGGTGACCACGGCCGCCGTACCGGCGCCTCTCCGTCCGGCGAGGACCGAGCCCGCCCAGGCCGAGGCCGCCACCGCGACGACGACCAGCCCAAGCCCGAGCACGCGAACGGGCAGGATCCCCCCGAGCGCCGCGCAGGCACGGAAGAACACCAGGAGCACGGGCGGGCGGTCGACGAAGAGGTCGCCGTAGAGGAACGGTCCGCCGCTGTGCCACTGACGGGCGACGACCAGCAGGCCGCCCTCGTCGGTGTAGGGGAGATCGCGCAGGAAGAGCAGTCGGAGCGCGACCACGAAGAGCATCGCCGCGCCCACGACGGCGTACGTCGTGTGGTCACCGCGCAGTCGGCTTGCCCCCACCGCCGAACCGTAGGTGCCGGGACCTGCCACCCCCCTGACTCGCCACCTATCCTCGGCAGGTGAGCACCACGTGGTTCGCCTCGCCGGCCGATGCTGCCGGGCGGCTCGGCGCGACCGGCTACCTGACCGACGCGGCCACCGCCACGACGGCCTACCTGGCCGGAGCCCTGGAGAAGCCCCTACTGGTCGAGGGACCGGCCGGGGTCGGCAAGACCGAGCTGGCCAAGGCCGTCGGCCGGGCGGTGGGGGCTGACCTGGTGCGGCTGCAGTGTTACGAAGGGCTGGACGAGGCCCGGGCGCTCTACGAGTGGAACTACAAGAAGCAGCTCCTCTTCATTCAGGCCAGGCACGCGAGTGACGCCGGACTCGACCACCGAGCCCAGCCAGGAGACGGCTGGGAACACAGCATCTTCACCGAGGAGTTCCTGCTCACCCGGCCGTTGCTGA
>JAHEXO010000550.1 GCA_023252065.1 Nocardioides sp.
AACGCGCCGAGCACGGCACCATCGACATCGCGATCACCACCATGAACCGCCCCGACTACGTCGCCAAGCTGGTCGGCCAGATCGGCGAGACCGAGGAGCTGCGCCCTTACCTCGACCAGGTGATGGTCATGGAGCAGGGCACCCAGCTGATGCGCGACTCGGAGTTCTTCCCGGCCGCCGAGAAGTCCCTGGGCGACCTGCTCCGGGTGATCGAGCAGGGCAACCTCGGCGGCTCCGGCGGCTACGCCCGGGGCCAGCTCGAGTCGGTCCGCAAGGGCACCGCGACCTACGCCCTGATGATGGACGACGACGTGGTGTGCGAGCCCGAGGGCATCATCCGTCAGGTCACCTTCGGCGACCTGGCGAAGCGGCCCACGATCGTCGGCGGCCACATGTTCAACATCTACAACCGCTCCCAGCTGCACAGCTTCGGCGAGATCGTGCAGCCGTGGCGGTTCTGGTGGCAGACGCGGCTCGACGGCTACGCCCAGTGGGACCTCGGCGCCCGCAACCTGCGCTCCGCCCGCTGGCTGCACCGGCGGGCCGACGTCGACTTCAACGGCTGGTTCAGCTGCCTGATCCCGCGCCTCGTGCTCGAGCAGATCGGCCTGTCCCTGCCGCTGTTCTTGAAGTGGGACGACTCCGAGTTCGGGCTGCGGGCCAAGGAGGCCGGCTTCCCGACCGTGTCCTTACCGGGCGCCGCCGTCTGGCACGTCCCGTGGACCGACAAGAACGACCACGTCGACTGGCAGTCCTACTTCCACCAGCGCAACCGGTTCGTCGCCGCCCTGCTCCACTCGCCGTACCCCAAGGGCGGCCGGATGGTGCGCGAGTCGCTCAACCACCAGATCAAGCACCTGGTGTCGATGCAGTACGCCACCGTCGAGCTGCGACATCGTGCCCTCGAGGACGTCCTGGCCGGTCCCTACGCGCTGCACGGCCAGCTGCCGACCAAGCTCGCCGAGGTCAACGCCTTCGCCAAGCAGTTCTCCGACATGCAGCTCGAGGCCGACCGCGACTCCCTGCCGCCCGTCCGCCGCGAGAAGCCGGCCAAGCGGGGCAAGGAGGACGCCGAGATCCCCGGCCGCCTCTCGCAGCTGATGACCGCCGGGCTCGCGCCCATCCGGCAGCTCCGTCCGGTGCGGTCGATGTCGCGGGAGTTCCCCGAGACCGAGCTGCCCGCCATGGACGCGACCTGGTACCGGCTGGCGCGCTACGACTCGGCCGTGGTCTCCATGAACGACGGCACCTCGGCCGCGCTCTACCGCCGCGACCCCGAGCGGTTCCGCGACCTGCTGCGCAAGACCTTGGAGATCCACGACCGGTTCCGCCGCGAGTGGCCGCGCCTGGCCGAGGAGTACCGCGCCGCCCTGGGCGACATCACCTCGCCCGAGGCGTGGGAGGAGACGTTCCGGCCGTGGACCGAGGGCGCCGACCAGTGAGGCACCGATGACCACCGGCGTGCCCGCGCGCCGGGTCGTGAAGGCCCCGCTCCGACCGCCGTCGTCGGACCAGGGGCTGCTCGAGCTGTTCCAGCACCGCTATATCCTCAGGCTGCTCGTGCGCCGAGAGATCGCGGCCCGTTACCAGGGCTCGGTGCTCGGGCTGCTGTGGTCCTACGTCAACCCGCTCTCGCAGTTCTTCATCTACTTCTTCGTGATGGGGATCCTCTTCGGCCGGGCCAAGTCGACCGAGGCGTTCGCGATCCACGTGTTCGCGGGCCTGATCATCGTCCACTTCTTCACCGAGACGATGAACGCCGGCACCCGGTCGATCGTGCGCAACCGCACGCTCGTGCAGAAGATGGCAGTGCCACGAGAGATGTTCCCCGTGGCCTCGATGCTCGTCTCGTTGTTCCACGTCGGCCCGCAGCTGGTCATCTTGGTGATCGCGACGTGGTTGTCCGGTTGGAGCCCCGACCCGTGGGGCATCGCGATCGGCTTCATGGGGCTGCTGATCAGCATGGTCCTCGGTACGGCGCTGGCGCTGGTCTTCAGCGCCGCCAACGTCTTCATGCGCGACGTGTCCAACGCCGTCAACGTGCTCAGCAACTTCGTGCGGTTCGGCGTGCCGATGATGTACCCCTACGTGCTGGTCAAGGCGCGGTTCCACGGCCACACCAACTGGTACCTGCTCAACCCGATCGTCGAGGCGGTGCTCGACTTCCAGCGCGCCTTCTGGGTGGGCGCCACCAGCCACCCCGCCCGGACCGCGGCGATCGACATGCCGCCCCACCTGTTCCTGCTGAGCCTGCGGGCGCTGCTGATCAGCGTGGTCTGCCTGGTGATCGCACAGTCGTGGTTCTCCCGCCTCGAGCGCCGGATCCCGGAGCGCCTCCTGTGAACACCCCACGCACCCGCTCGCTGCGCTCCCACGTCCGCGGAGACCTCGCATGAGCGTCAAGAGCAAGAACCAGTCGATCGTGGTCCGCAACGTCTCCAAGACGTTCACCCTGCGCTACCACCGCACGCTCAAGCAGATGAGCGTCGCGATGATGCGGCAAGAAGACCTCTCCGACTCCTTCCTCGCCGTCAACGACGTCACTTTCAGCGTGCAGCAGGGGGAGTCGATCGGCCTGATGGGCCTCAACGGCTCCGGCAAGAGCACCCTGCTGAAGATGATCAACGGCATCATGAAGCCCGACGCGGGCAAGGTGCTGACCCGCGGCCGGATCGCCGGCCTGATCGCCACCGGAGCCGGCTTCCACCCCCAGCTCAGCGGGCGCGACAACGTCTACCTCAACGCCGCGATCCTCGGGATGACCGAGGAGGAGACCCGCCGCAAGTTCGACGACATCGTG
>JAHEXO010000551.1 GCA_023252065.1 Nocardioides sp.
ATCTCGCTCACGCCGCCATGGGTCGAGAGGCGCTCGCGGACCCCGAGCAGCCCCAGGCCGGTCCCGGACGTGCCGGAGCGTGGACGTCCCGCATCGAGCACCTCGACCTCCGCATAGCCGTGCGCGAAGCCGTGGTCGGGCCGTCGGTCGACGCGGACGAAGACGGTGGCCGAGGAGGCCGTCGAGTGGCGTCGCACGTTGGCCAGGGCCTCCTGCGCCGTGCGGTAGAGCGAGAGTCCCAGTGGTGCCGGGACGCGGTCGAGGGCACCGGACGGGTCCTCGACGACGTGGCACTCGACCTCGAGGCCCTGCGACGACGCCTCGCGCGCGAGGCTCGGGACGTCGGCCAGCACGGGCTCGGGCGCGCGGGTGTGGTCGGGCGACCGGCCGCCGTCGGGAGAGGGCTCGACGTCGTCGGCGCGCAGCGTGCCGAGCAGCCCTCGCATCTGGGCGACCGCGTCGCGCGAGGACGTCTCGACCGAGCGGAGAGCGCCTTCGGCGGCGTCGGCGTCGCGGCGCAGGACCCGGCGTGCGGCGGCCGCCTGGATGCCGATGACCGAGATGTGGTGCGCGACGACGTCGTGGAGCTCACGCGCGATGCGCAGGCGTTCCTCGACCACGGCCTGGCGGCGCAGTCCGGTGGCCTGCGCCTCGATGGTGCGGGCCTGGTCGGCCACCCGGTCGCGCCGCAGGGCCGAGCGCCAGGCCGCCTGCCCTCCCACGATGGCCGCGCCGAAGTAGAAGGCGTTGATGAGCAGGCTGTAGACGACGTAGGCCGTCGCCGGTCCGAACAGGCCCTGCCGCTGGGGGAGTCGGCCGTTGCGGCTCAGTGCCTGCTCGATGCCCGAGCCCACGGCGAACTGCCAGGTGAGCCAGCCGAACATCAGCAGCACGATGGCGACGACGACGCCGATCATGACCCGCCGGTCCCGGGCCCAGGCCACGCCCGTGAAGATGGCGACGAAGTAGACGACCTGCATCGGGACCGACGCCGCGACCCCGGGCATCGTGATGCCGACGGCGAAGAAGTGCACCGACAGCCCGGCGGCCACGACGAGCGGCCAGCGGCGGCGCCAGATGAGCGGCAACGTGCCCGAGAGCACGACGAGGTGCGGCCACAGCCACGAGTCCTGGAACGAGCCGAGGGCGTCCACGCTGCGCAGCAGCTCGACCCCGAGCGAGCCGGTGACGAGGAAGACGAGCGCGAGCCACGTGTCGACCCGTCGCGTGCGCGCCGGGTCGAGCGGGGCGCGTTCCCACTCGGTGTCGACCCCGAAGTACGTCTGCACCCGCTCCACGAGGGCAGTCCACCGGCGGTCCATGGGCCCAGCCTAGGCAGGCCGGCCGGGCGCCCGGTTCCCCCTCGAGGGGGAACCGGCGGCGGCGCCATCCGCTGACCCCGAGCCCGGACAAAGTCGAGTGAGCGCTGCGTCCCGGTCGAGTGAGCGCGTCGTCGCTGGGCGTCAGGAGTCGAAGCCGACGCCCAGCCTGTCGAGCGTACGCAGCCATACGTTGCGGCGGCCGGTGCGGTCCTCGGCGGCGAGCGACGACCGGGTGGCTCGCACCGCGGCAGACCGAAGGGGCTCGGGCGGGAAGGGGACCGGCTTGCGGCGCACCATGCCGAGCCGGGTGAGCTCCGTGTCCTTGCCGTCGACGAGGTCGAGCGCGACGGCCGCGCCGAAGCGGGTCGAGGCGACGCCCAGCCCCGTGTAGCCCACGGCATACGCCATCCGTCCGCCGAGGGCGGTGCCGAAGACGGGCGTGAAGCGTGAGGTCGTGTCGATGACTCCCGCCCAGCGGTGCGTGAACCGGATGCCCTCGAGCTGCGGGAAGATGTCGAGGAGGTGGTCGGCGAGCAGCCCGTGCGACGCGTCGTTCTGCTCGAGCGCGGGGTCGATGCGGCCCGGGAAGTGGTAGTTGGCGTCATAGCCCCCGAAGAGCACGCGGTCATCGAGCGTCCTTCGGTAGTAGTGGAACTGGTTGCCGGCGTCGGTGAGGCCCTCACGGCCCGTCCAGCCGATCGCGTCCAGCTGAGCCGGTGTCAGAGGCTCCGTCATGAGGACGTGGTCGTAGACCGGGAGCACCCAGGCGGCGAGACGCTTGAGCACGCCCTGCGACGCGTTGGTGCCGAGGACGACGCGCCGCGCGTGGATCGTCCCGGCTCCGAGGGCGACCCTCACGCCGACGCCTTCGGTGTCGAATCCCGTTGCGCGCGTGTGCTCGTGGAGCCTGACGCCCAGCGACTCGGCAGCTCGTGCCAGACCCCAGACGAGACGCGCCGGGTCCACGAGTGCGACCTCCGGGTCGTACATCCCGGCGAGGTAGCGAGGTGAGTCCACACGCGCCCGCGCCTGGGCGGCGTAGAGCAGCTCGACCGGCACGCCGTGCGAGCGGTGCAGCTCGAACGACTCACGGACAGAAGGGATCTGGTGCTGGGTCAGCGCCAGGGTCAGCTCGCCGGGGACGTGGTGGTCCGCGTCGATGCCGTATGCCGTCAGCGTCCTCTCGATGCCGGCGACGTTCTCCGCCGCGAGCCGGTCGAGCGTGCGCATCTCGTCCGGCCAGCACCCGACCCCCTGGGCGAGCCCGTGGGTCAGGGACGGCGCCATGAAGCCGCCGTTGCGGCCGGAGGCGCCGCCGGCCAGGCGCCCGGCCTCGATGACGACGACGTCACGGCTGGGTTCCGCCTCCTTGGCCTGGATCGCAGCCCAGAGCCCGGTGAAACCACCGCCCACCACGAGCAGGTCGGTGCGCGGCGCGGCGCCGGTCAGGGGCGCCCGCGGTTCGGGCCGCTCGGGA
>JAHEXO010000552.1 GCA_023252065.1 Nocardioides sp.
CCTGGCCGCGGTAGCAGCCCTTGTCCATGTGCACGGCAGTCCCGGTCCACCCGACCTCGTTGGGGATCGTGCGCTGGTCGGTGTCGAGGCCCCAGCGCGGCTCACCCCGGGCGATCCGCAGTGCCTCGTAGGCCCACAGCCCGCACGCCGGCCCGGCCGCCTCGGCGTACGTCGTGAGCTGCGCGCGCGGGACCAGCTCGTGCCCGGCGGCCGGCCGCCACGCCAACGCCAGCTCGGGGGTCACCTCGGCGACCTCGACGCGGCTCAGGAACCGCATCCGGTCCAGGAACTCGACCAGCGCTGCGGCAGCCCCGGGCTCGGTCGCGGCCGTGAACGACTCCCCGTCGTCCACGCCCGCGAAGTAGTGCTCGACGTGGCCCTGCGGGCTCAGCACCAACGCCTCGGTCCACCGCTTCGGGGGCAGGTCGAGGAAGTACTGCGTGGTCAGGTCGTGCAGCCACTGCAGCCGGTCGGGCCCGGAGATCCGCACCACGTCGTGGTGGGAGAGGTCGACGAACCCCTCCCCCGCCTCGAGCGTCGTCTGCTCGCCGTACAACGAGCCGTAGTGGGCCGCGACGGGCGCGTCGACACCGGCACCCGCGACCGCTCCGGGCAGGGACAGCAGGGGGGAGGTCATGAGGCGTGGTCTCCGCAGGTGCCGAACACGGTCAGGTGGCCGACGTCGACGGTGAAGCCGTGGTCGGCGGCGAGGCGTTCGGCGACAGGAGTGAGCACGTCAGGGTCAACGGAGATGACCTTGTGACAATTCCGGCAGACCAGGTGGAAGTGCTCGTGCTCGCTGGTCGCGTGGTACGTCGGCGCCCGGTCGCTGAGGTGGGCGTGACGGACCAGCCCGAGCTCCTCGAGCACCTCGAGCGTGCGGTAGACCGTCGAGGCGTTGACCGCGGTGGAGTGCGTGCGAACCTCGGCGAGCACCTCGTCGGGCGTCGCGTGGCCGAGCCGCTCGACCGCGCTCAGGATCAGCTCGCGCTGCGGCGTGAGCCGGTAGCCCTTCTCGCGCAGCCGCTCGCGCCAGTCACTGTCGCTCTCGTCGTCGGTCATCGGTTACTGCCTCGTCAAATGGGCGTGCGTGTGGGGCTGGAGCTCGTGACCCGAGGCGGCCATGTCGTAGGCGTAGAGGAGGCTGCCGTCGACGTAGCCGTAGAGGCGCTTGCCGGCCGAGTAGTTCTTCGCCGTCGCGGTGCGTACGACGGCGTCGGTGGTGATCTCGAAGCGCGGCTGCTCGGGGTGCAGCTGGCCGTACCAGACCTCGACGTAGCCGAGGTTGTGGGCCAGCACCACCTCGAGCGAACCGTCCTCCTGCGCCCGGATGAAGCCGGTCTCCTGCGCCGCCTCGCGCACCTTCGCGCCGTTGTCGTCGACGATCCACGACCGGCTGAAGTAGTGGATGAACGGCCGGCCGTCCTGCTGGAAGACGACCTCCTGCCCGAACTGGAACCTCTCGATGTCGGGGTACTCCCCGTGGCCGTTGCCCGCCCAGCGACCGATCAGCCACGCCAGCCGCGCGGTCTGGGGGTGGATGTTCTCCGGGATCTCGAACGGCATGCTCAGAGTCTAGGGTTCAGGCGTGCCTCGAGGACTGGTCGTGAAGGTGGCCGCCGGAGCGGACGACGCCGAGCGCTGCAACCAGGGGGTCACCGTCGCCGCGACGGCGGTGGCCGCGGGTGCCGACGTCTCGCTGTGGCTGACCGGCGAGGCGACGTGGTACGCCGTGCCCGGGCGCGCCGAGCAGTTCGCACTGGAGGGCGCGACGCCGCTCGCGGACCTGCTGCGGGCGGTGCTGGCCGGGGGCACCGTCACGGTGTGCACCCAGTGCGCCGGACGCCGCGGGCTGGGCCCGGACGACCTGCTGGCGGGGGTGCGCCTCGCCGGCTCCCCGTCGTACGTCGAAGAGGTGCTGGCCGAGGGCGTGCAGGCGCTCGTCTACTAGCCCGGGGCATTCCGATGGACGCACCGGCAGTCTCGAAACCCCCGCACCGCTGGTTGAGGAGCTCGCGCTAGCGAGCGTCTCGAAACCACGCGGACCCCTCCACGCTCGCTCGGCGACCCCAGCCCACGGCGACCGCCCGCTCGGCCCCCGTGCCTAACCGTCGAGCGCCGCCGCGAGGCGGGCCGCGACCTCGGCGCTGGCCGCCTTGGCCGAGCGGCCGACGCCGACCACGCTGAGGAAACCGTGGATCTGGTCGGCGAAGCGCCGCAGCTCGACCTCGACGCCGGCGTCGGCCAGCGCGCCGGCGTAGCCCTCGCCCTCGTCGCGCAGGGGGTCGAAGCCCGAGGTCGCGACGTACGCCGGAGCCAGGCCGGGCGGGATGTCGTCGAGCAGCGGGCTCACCCGCGGGTCGGCGCGGTCGGCGCGGTCGGGGACGTACCAGTCCATCACCTGGTCCATGAAGTCCTCGGTCAGGTAGAGGTCGCGGCCGAACAGGCGCTTGGACTCGTAGCGCTGCGACGCGTCGGTGCCGGGGTAGACCAGCAGCTGGAAGGCGAGCGGCAGCCCCTCGCGGGCGGCCGCCAGCGCGACGAGAGCGGCCAGGTTGCCGCCGGCGGAGTCGCCCCCGACTGCCAGCCGCGTGGGATCGCCGCCGAAGTCGGCGACGTGCTCGACGACCCAGCGGTAGGCGGCCACCGCGTCGTCGTACGCCGCGGGGAAGGGGTCCTCGGGCGCGAGCCGGTAGTCGACCGACAGCACCCTGACGCCGCTGCGCTCGGCCAGGAACCTACAGGTCGGGTCGTGGGAGTCGAGGTCGCCATAGACCCAGCCGCCGCCGTGGAAGT
>JAHEXO010000553.1 GCA_023252065.1 Nocardioides sp.
CACGTTGAACTCGAGCATCTGCTCGCGGGCCTCGAAGATCCAACCGATCCGGCGCAGGTTGAGCTCGGCTGTCGAGCCGTTGACGATCGTCTCCACGTCGCGGCGGATCTCCTCGTTGACCAGGGGCACCCCGCCGGTGGCGAGGGCGATCGCGTCTCGGTAGACCGAGGCGAGGTCCATCAGGGTGCGGTCGACGGCGTCGAGGTGGCGCCGCTTCGCGCGCCCCTTCTGCGCCTTCTCCAGTGCCGCGGCTGCGGGGGCGTACTCGCGGGGACGGCGCCCGCGCTCCACCACGCCGTACGACGCGTCGAGGTCGGCCCGCTCGCGCGCGTCGAGGTCGGTGGTGATCGAGTCGGCCTCCTCCTGGGTCATCTCGACCAGGTTGGTGGCTGCGTCGAGGCAGGCGGCGAGGCTGATCAGCCTGGCCGGCATGCTCACGACCTCGTGGCGCCGGTTGCGGGCGTCCTCGTCGCGGGCCAGCGCGCGGGCCCGGCCGATGTGGCCCTGGCTGGCCCGGGCGCAGTAGGACGCGAGCGCGGCGTCGACGCCGGCCGAGCGGACCAGGAAGTCGGCCACCTCGTCGGTCGACGGCGTGGACAGCGTGACCAGCCGGCAACGGGAGCGGATCGTGGGCAGGAGGTCCTCGACCGTGGGCGCGCACAGCATCCACACGGTGCGGTCGGTGGGCTCCTCGATCGCCTTCAGCAGGGCGTTGTTGGCCTGCTCGGTGAGCCGGTCGGCATCCTCGACGATCAGGATCTGCCACCGGCGACCGACCGGCGCGAGCGCGGAACGTCGTACCAGGTCGCGCACCTCGTCGACCCCGAGCGAGAGCCGTTGGGTGCGGATCACGCTGACGTCGGCATGGGTGCCGGCCAGGACGGTGTGGCAGGAGTGGCAGGTGCCGCAGCCTGGCGTGGTCTGCTCGCACTGCAGCGCCGCCGCGAAGGCGATCGCGGCGTTGGACCGGCCGGAGCCGGGCGGCCCGGTGAACAGAAACGCCTGGCTCATGCCGTGCCCGGCGGCCGCGGAGCGCAGCGCCTCGATGACGCGCCGCTGGCCGACGAGGGTGTCCCAGACGGTGCCGGTGGACCTGGTCACGGTGGTCATCGGCGGGCCTGTCCGAGGAGCGGCTCGACGCGGAGCCAGACCTCGTCGGCGATGTCGTCGACGGGACGGCGCGCATCGAGCACGAGGTAGTGGTCGGGGTCGGCGGCGGCCATCTCGAGGAACGCCGCGCGCACGCGGGCGTGGAACTCCTCGCCCTCCCCCTCGATCCGGTCGCGCTCGGTGAAGCGCCCGAGACCGTGCTCGGGCTCGAGGTCGAGGACGACGGTCAGGTGGGGCCGGAGGTCGTGGGTAGCCCAGCGGGCGACGTGCTCGACCTCGTCCATCGCGAGGGTGCGACCTGCCCCCTGGTAGGCGAGGGTGGAGTCGACGTAACGGTCGGTGATCACGACGTCGCCACGCTCGAGGGCGGGCAGGACGACGGTGTCGACGTGCTCGGCCTTGTCGGCGGCGTAGAGCAACATCTCGGTGCGGTCGGAGAGCTCGCCGGTGGCGGGATCGAGGACGATCCGACGCACCTCCTTGCCCACGGCCGTGTCGCCGGGCTCGAAGGTGAGCACCGCGTGGAGGCCGCGCTCGGTGAGCCGCGCGGCGAGCATCCGCGCCTGCGTCGACTTGCCGCCGCCCTCGCCGCCCTCGAAGCAGACGAAGACCCCGTTGGTGGTGTGCACGCTGCTCGCCTTCTGCCGGACCTCTGACTCGGTGGCGAGCGTAGTCGAGACCACCTACTGCCACCGTCGACCAGTTGGACCCGCGACGCTCGCTACGGTGCTGCTCATGACGGACGCCCCTACCGCCAGCGGCCCGACGTTCGTGACCTCGGACAAGGTGATCCTCGTCGGTGCCGTGGCGCTCACCGCGCTCGCCGGGTTCGCGGACTACGGGCACTGGAGCTCCGTGGTCGCGTTCGTCGTCTCCGCAGCAGCGGTGGCCGTGCTGGCGTCGTTGGTCGGCCGTTCCGTCGAGCAGCTCGGTGACCGGTTCGGGGCCGGCGCCACCGGCGTCCTGCAGTCGGCGCTCGGCAACCTGCCCGAGCTGTTCATCTGCATCTTCTCCCTCAAGGCCGGCCTCGTGGACGTCGTCCAGGCGGCCTTGGTCGGCTCGATCCTGGCCAACCTGCTCCTGGTGCTGGGGCTGGCGTTCCTGGTCGGCGGGCTCAAGCACGGCGTGCAGCAGCTCGGCTCTCAGCGGGCGCGCACGATCCTGGTGCTGATGCTGCTCTCGGTCTCGGCATGGGCGCTCCCCTCGTTCACGTTCTGGCTGCACACCCCCGCCTCGGCGCACGAGGTCACGTTCTCGGTGATCGTCTCGGTGCTGCTGATCGGGCTCTTCGTCGCCTCCCTCCCCTTCTCGCTGCGGCGCGAGGCCGGCGATGAGACCGAGGTCCCGCACGAGGTGCCGCGCTGGCCGATCGGGCTGGCCGTCGGGTTGTTGGCGGTGGCCGGCCTCGCGGCGGCGTTCGTCTCCGACTGGTTCGTCAACGCCCTGCAGCCGGCCATGGACTCGTTGTCCATCAACCAGACCTTCGCCGGCCTCGTTGTCGTCGCCATCGCGGGCAACGCGATCGAGAACGTCGTCGGCGTCCAGCTCGCGGCGAAGGACCAGGCGTCGTACGCCTTCTCGGTGATCCTCAACAGTCCGGTCCAGATCGCGCTGGTGCTGGCGCCTGTGCTGGTGCTGGTCTCGCAGATCTTCGGGCTCGCATCGCTAACCCTGGTGCTG
>JAHEXO010000554.1 GCA_023252065.1 Nocardioides sp.
CGTCGCCGCCGCACCACTCGGGTGGTTTCGAGCAGATCAACATGGTCTCTGACCGGCCTGGTGTGGCACCGCTGACTGACCCCGACCTGGTCAATGCGTGGGGCCTCTCGGCCTCTCCGGGCACCGATGCCTCACCTGGGTCGCCGCTGTGGGTCTCGGACAACGGGGCGGACCGGACCACCCTGTACGCCGGCGCTTCTGCCACGACGGTGAGCAAGTTCTTGGCCGTCGACGTCACGTAGGGCGCACCGACCGGTCAAGTATTCAACACCGACGCCACCGGGTTCGTGGTCCGGGACGCCGCCGGCAACTCCGGAGCAGCACGTTTCCTGTTCGACTCCGAGAACGGCGGCATCGACGGGTGGAACCCAGCCGTCGGAGCAACCGGTCCCGGACCCTCGACCGTGACCGAGGTCGCGGTGCACAACGGCGCGAACGCGGTGTACAAGGGCCTGGCGATCGCCACCGCCTCGGATGGACACACCTATCTGTACGCCGCCAACTTCCGCTCGGGTCGAGTGGAGGTCTACGACGACACCTTCACCCCGGTCGAGCTACCCGGTGGGCTGTTCGTCGATCCCCGCATTCCTGCCGGGTACGCGCCGTTCAACGTCCAGGAGCTCGGTGGCCAGCTGTACGTCAGCTACGCGAAGCAAGACGGCACCCTGCACGACGATGTCGCAGGCCAGGGTCATGGTTTCGTCGACGTCTTCACCAACGACGGGGCCTTCGTCAAGCGACTGGTCACCCGGGGCGTACTCAACTCACCCTGGGGTCTTGCCATCGCACCGGAAGGTTTCGGGCGGTTCGGTGGAGCGCTGCTCGTCGGGAACTTCGGCAACGGTCACATCAACGCCTTCAACCCCGCGACAGGTGCCCGCGAGGGGCAGCTTCGTGATCCACGGGGCCGACCCATCGTGCTCGACGGACTGTGGGGGCTGCGGTTCGGCAATGGCAACGCCGCCAAGACCTCAGAACTCCTGTTCAGCGCTGGACCAGACGACGAGTCGCACGGCCTCCTCGGCAAGATCGTGGCCTCGCTCTGAGCCGGACGCATGCTGTCACCAACACAACCGAAGGGGGTGGCCGGACAACACGTCGGCTACCCCTGTCGGCCGCATCGAACGGTCACCCGACCCCCTTGCCGAGCGCTTCGAGGATGCTCCGCGTCCAGAGAGGCTCGAATCCACCGGGCTCCAACTCGTCGGGCACAGTCATACCGCAGCGATGAGGCGAGGATCCGCGCCGCTGGGCCATTGTGTGAAGGTGTCGTGGAGGCGCCATGGCGGCGGCCTGCCGGCCGGCGTTCACGTGCAGAGGACCATAAGGAGGGCCGATGAGGGCCATCGAGCAGCGGGGCTACGGCGATCCAGTTGAGGTGCTGCACTTGGCCGAGGTCGATGTTCCGGAAATCACGGCTGATGCGGTGCTGGTGCGGGTGCGTGCGAGCTCGGCCAATCCCTACGACTGGCACCTCATCTGCGGCGAGCCGGTACTCATGCGCCCGGCACTCGGCGGGATCCGCGGACCGAAGCGGGTCGTTGGTGGTGACTTCGCGGGAGTCGTCGAAGCGGTCGGAAGCAGTGTCCAGGACGTGGCGGCAGGGGAAGAGGTCTACGGGTTCGCCGACGGCGCGTTGGCGGAGTTCGTTGCTGCACCGGCGCGCAGCCTGGCGCGGAAGCCGGCCAACCTGACCTTCGCTGAGGCCGCCGCAGTCCCCATGGCGGGTATCACCGCGCTGCAGTGCCTGCGCCACGGCGGACTGGCAGCCGGACAGCACGTGCTGGTCGTCGGCGCCTCCGGAGGCGTGGGGACCTTCGCCGTCCAGCTCGCCAAGCACGCCGGCGCCCGGGTCACCGGGGTGTGCAGCACCGGCCGGCTGGACCTGGTCCGCAGCCTCGGTGCGGATCTGGTGATCGACTACACCATGGAGGATTGGACCTCGCACTCGACGACGTACGACCTGGTCCTCCAACTCGGCGGCGTGTACACGCCCCGCGTCCTGCGTCGACTGCTCGCCCCTAGCGGAACGCTGATCCAGTCCTACGGCGACGGCGCACGGTGGCTCGGCCCGCTCGGCAGCATCGCTTCCGGTGCCCTGCTCAACAAGGTCGGCAAACAGCGGATCACCTCGTACGTCGCCAAAGTGGACGCCGCGACACTCGACGAGCTGCGCGACTTGATCGAGGCGGCCCAGATCAAGCCCGTCATCGACTCGGAGTACCCGTTGGAGCGGGCCGCCGACGCGATAGCACTGGTCAGGGACGGCCGACCGGCTGGAAAGGTCGTCATCACAGCCTCCGCGTAGTCCTCCCCTTAGTCCACCTCGAAGCCAGCGGGACCTCGCGTCCTTCCGCCGGCATCGTCTGCGCTCGGACCTGCGACGCTTCGCCGCGTGCGATCCACGTTTCGGTAGGACCGCGACCTCGGACGCGGCATGGAGACAAGGCCGTGCCACGGATCCACCGTCGGCTCTCCCCGCCGGGCGGCTCGATGCTTGGGGACTCGGGGCAGCACCGGAGTTGAGCCTAGAGATCCTGGATGGCTCGCCAGGCGCCGGCTGCTAGGAGAACGACGACGTAGGTTGCGAGCTCGAGGCAGGCCGTTGTGAGCGATGGTGTTCGCAGGGCGTTGGGTCCGGTGGGTGGGTGGGTGCTGACGAGGGCGTCGGCAGCGTTGATGAGGAGCCAGCGGTCCGGGAGGTAGCTGAGGCTCTCGACTGCTCTAGCGGCCGGCCAGGCCAGGAACACGAGGGCGAACATGACGGTGAGGGCACCGGCGGTGTGTC
>JAHEXO010000555.1:0-523 GCA_023252065.1 Nocardioides sp.
CCCGGGCGTGGCCGACGAGTGGACGCCGGCGACCCCGCACCCCCTGCTGCTGACCGTCGAAGCGCTGGGTCACCTGGTGACCTCACCCGTGGCGGCCGGCCGGGCCCTCGCCCGGTCGCTCGCAGCGCCGGGCGTGCTGCTGCGCAACACACTGGACTCGGCCCGGGGTGCCCTCGCGCTGACCGGGGCGCTCCGGCCGGTGCATCCCACCACGCTCACCGGCGACCTGTCCGGGAGCCGTCGCTACGTCTGGACCGAGGTCGCGCTCGACGACGTCAAGAGGGTGGGCAAGGCCCACGGGGCCACGGTGAACGACGTCGCGCTCGCCGCCGTGTCGGGCGGCTTCCGGCAGCTGCTCCTGTCCCGCGGCGAGGACCCCGACGCGCACGCCCTGCGCTCGCTGGTGCCGGTCTCGACGCGCGAGCCGGGGGAGGAGTCCATCCCCGACAACCGGGTGTCCCTGATGCTGCCGTTCCTTCCCGTCGACCTGGAGTCGCCGACCGAGCGGCTCGCGGCGGTCCGG
>JAHEXO010000555.1:533-2784 GCA_023252065.1 Nocardioides sp.
GGGCGGCAGTCTCACCTCGCTGGCCGAGCTGGGAGTCTTCCCCCCGGTCTCGCTCGGGATGCGGCTCGCCCTCCACCTGCCGCAGCGCTCGATCGCGGCGGTCACCACGAACGTGCCCGGCCCGCGGCAGGAGCTCTATGCGCTCGGCCGGCCGTGCGTGGCGATGCTGCCCTACGTGCCGATCGCCGACCGGGTGCGGGTCGGGATCGCGATGTTCTCCTACGACGGCACGCTCTACTTCGGGATCACCGGCGACTACCACGCCGCTACCGACCTCCACGTGCTGGCCGACGGCATCACGTCGTCGATGGCCGAGCTGCTCGAGGCGGCCGGCCTCGGCTGAGCGGCTCAGCCCTCCCACTGGATCGGGTAGACCTCGAAGGCCGCCGCGAACGCGACGCCCATCCGCTGCCCGATCTGCCGGCCGAAACCCTCGAGGAACTCGCGCGGGTCCCAGTTCTCCCAGCCGAGCCCGTCGATGTACGCCGCGTGGGCGGCCAGCGAGGCGACCCCGGCGTCGAAGGTGTCGGTGGTGTCGACACCGTGCGCGGCCTGCGGCGAGGCGCCCTCCCACACCTGGCGCACGCCACCCCACGGCTCCAGCCCGTCGACGAGCTGCTCGGGGAAGACCCATCGGTTGCCGGCGTCGCGCACGGCGTCGAGCACGGCCCTGCCGGTGGCGATGTGGTCGGCCTGGTTGAGCATCCCCATCCCGAACCTGTCCTGGAAGTTGCCGGTGATGACGATCTCCGGGCGGTGCTTGCGGATCACGGCGGTGATCTCGCGCCGCAACGGCACGCCGTACTCGAGGATGCCGTCGGGCTGGTGCAGGAACTCCACGGTCGAGACGCCCACGATCCGCGCCGACTCGATCTCCTCTGCCTCCCGGGTGGTCCGGCACTCGTCGGGGTGCATCCCGTCGATCCCGGCCTCGCCGGAGGTGACCATGCAGTAGACGACCTCCTTGCCCTGACCGGTCCAGCGGGCGACGGCCGCGGCCGAACCGAACTCCATGTCGTCGGGGTGGGCGACGATGGCGAGCGCGCGGCTCCAGTCCTCGGGCAGGGCTTCGAGCGGTGGTGGCATGTCCATGGGCCAGAGCATGCCGTCAAATCCGCTGGCCCGACACCCTTGGGTCGGCTTGGGTGAGCAGATGGCGTGGTACGACGCGCTCCCACCGCGGGACACCGCGCGATCGGAGCTCTGGCAGACCGAGCAGTTCCGCGACGACCTGCGCGCCTGGTGCGAGGGCATCCTCGGGCCGGTCACCGCGATGAGCCAGCAGAAGCTGCGCGGCTGGGCCACGGTCTGGCGCGTCGAGACCGCCGACGGGGTCTGGTTCGCCAAGCAGAACTGTCCCGGCCAGGAGCTCGAGGTCGCGCTGATGGCCACCCTGGCCGAGGTCGTGCCCGACCGGGTCGTCCCGGTCACGGCCGCCCGCGACGGCTTCCTGCTGACCCCAGACCAGGGCGAGGTCTTCTACGAGACCGCCGGAGGAGACCTGGCGAACTGGGTGCGTCTCGCCCGCGAGGCCGCCGAGCTCCAGCGGGCACTGCTGCCCCACCTCGACGCCCTGCTGGCGGCCGACCCGGGCGAGCTCCGGCCCGACCAGGCCTGCGACTACGTCGCGGCCCGCGTCGAGCAGTACGCCGCGCTGGCCCCCGGCGACGGGCGCCGGCTGGACCCCGAGACCGCCGGCCGCCTGCGGGCGCACCTGCCCGTCGTACGCCGCTGGGCCGAGCAGGTGGCCGCGCTCGGGCTCCCGCTCACCCTCAACCACAACGACCTCCACGAGAACAACGTCTTCGACGTCGACGGTCGGCTGCGGTTCTTCGACTTCGGCGACGCGCTGGTCACCGAGCCGCTCGGGGTGCTCCTGGTCCCGCTGAACGTGCTCGGCGAGAAGCTCGAGGCCGGCGGTGACGACCCGCGGCTGTGGCAGGTCGCCGATGCCGCCCTGGAGGTCTGGAGCGACCTCGCGCCGATGGCCGAGCTCAGGGCGGCCCTGCCGGCGGCCCTTCAGCTCGGTCGGCTCGGCCGGGTCGAGTCGTGGGTGCGCTGCCAGCCGTCGCTGTCCGACGGGGAGCTGGCCCAGTGGGGGCCGGTCGCGGCGACCTGGCTCGGCACCCTGGTGCTCGACCCGCCTCTCGGCAGCGTGGGCGGCGCAGCTCAGCAGGAGGCAGCTCAGCAGTAGGCGGTGGGATGGACCCCGATGTAGTTGATCGGGCCGGCGACGACGGTGAGCGAAGCG
>JAHEXO010000556.1 GCA_023252065.1 Nocardioides sp.
GCCTTCAACAACGCCGGCATCAGCCCGCCCGACGACGACTCGATCCTCGACACCGAGCTCGAGGCGTGGCGCCGGGTGCAGGAGGTCAACCTGACCTCGGTCTACCTGTGCTGCAAGGCAGCGCTGCCCTACATGATCGAGCAGCAGCGCGGCTCGATCATCAACACCGCCTCCTTCGTGGCGGTGATGGGCGCGGCGACCTCGCAGATCTCCTACTCCGCCTCGAAGGGCGGCGTCCTGTCGATGACCCGCGAGCTCGGCGTGCAGTTCGCCCGCGAGGGCGTGCGGGTCAACGCGCTGTGCCCTGGCCCGGTCAACACCCCGCTGCTCAAGGAGCTGTTCGCCAAGGACGCCGAGCGCGCCGCCCGCCGGCTCGTGCACGTGCCGATGGGCCGGTTCGGCGAGCCCGAGGAGATGGCCAGCACCGTGCTGTTCCTGGCCTCCGATGACTCCTCGTTCATGACCGCCAGCACGTTCCTCGTCGACGGCGGCATCTCGGGCGCCTACGTCACCCCCCTGTGAGTGACATGCCCGGCGAGCAGCGACCCGTGATCGGGCTGACCACCTACCGCGAGCAGGCGGCCTGGGGCGTCTGGGACGGCCGTGCCGACGTGCTCCACGCGGAGTACGCCGACGCCGTGCTGGCCGCGGGCGGCGTGCCGGTGCTGCTGCCGCCGGCCTCGGGATCCGAGGACGCCGCCCGGTCGGTGGTGGCGAGGATCGACGCGCTGGTCGTCTCGGGTGGCGCTGACGTCGACCCCGCCCGCTACGGCGAGGCGCCGCACACCCGCACGGCGTCGTGGCGCGAGGACCGCGACGCCTGGGAGTCCGCACTGCTCGTGGCCGCTGCCGAGGTCGACCTGCCGACCCTCGGCGTGTGCCGGGGCATGCAGCTGATGGCCGTCACCGCAGGCGGGTCCCTCGACCAGCACGTCCCCGACGTGGTCGGGCACGAGGACCACAGCCCCGGAGGGCCCGAGTTCGGCGACGTCTCGGTCCGCACCGAGACCGGGTCGCGGGTGCGCGCGGCCATCGGCGACCAGGCCGAGGTCTCCTGCCACCACCACCAGTCGGTGCGCGAGCACCCCGGCTTCACCGCCACCGCCTGGGCCCCCGACGGCACCCTCGAGGCCATCGAGCGTCCCGGCCCCCGCTTCTGCGTCGGCATCCAGTGGCATCCCGAGGTCGGTCGCGACCACGCGCTGTTCGAGGCACTGGTCGCAGCTGCCGCCGAGCGCGCGTAGTTTCGGGCGGTCGGGGACAATGACCTTGTGAGCTCTCGTCTCGGTGTGTCCGTGCCCGACCTCCTGGGGCCGCCGTACACCGCGGAGACCATCGAGCTCCCCGACGACGACGAGGGATCGGTCGTCGCGACCCTCGTCCACCGGCCGGCTCCGAGCGCGACCGACCGCGCTGTGCTGCACGTCCACGGCTTCGCTGACTACTTCTTCCATACCGCGTACGCCGAGTGGTGGACCGAGCGGGGCTACGACTTCTACGCCGTCGACCTGCGCAAGTACGGTCGCTCGATCCGCCCGCACCACACGCCCAACTACGTGGGCGACCTGCACGAGTACTTCCCCGAGCTCGACGCCGCCTGGGCCCGGATCCGCGGCGAGCACTCGCACATCGTGCTCAGCGGCCACTCGACCGGCGGGCTCACCGTGCCGTTGTGGGCGCACGCCCGCCAGCCGGACGCGTCCGGGATGGTGCTCAACGCACCGTGGTTCGACCTCCAGACCTCGACCCTGATGCGGCTCGCGCTCACCCCGGTGGTCCACACGCTGGCCCGGTCGCAGCCCAAGCGCCCGATCCCGCGCAACGTCTCCGGCCACTACGCCCGCAGCCTGCACCGAGACCACGACGGCGAGTGGGAGTTCGACCTGTCCTGGAAGCCGCTCCACTCCTGGCCCGCGCACGCCGGCTGGTTGGCCGCCGTACGACGGGGGCAGCTGGAGCTGCACGGCGGCCTCGACCTGGCCTTCCCGGCGCTGGTCGTGGCGAGCGCGCGGTCGTCGAGCCCGCTGGAGATGGGCGAGGACGTCCACACCACCGACATCGTGCTCGACGTCTCCCAGATCCGGAGGTGGTCGCCCCACCTCGGTCGGCACGTGACCTACGTCAGCGTCCCTTACGCACGCCACGACGTGTTCCTGTCGCGCGCAGAGCCCCGCGCCCGCGCCTTCGCCGCCGTCGACCGCTGGCTCACGGCGTACGTCGAGCAGTGACGCGGGGCGGTCAGGACCCTGCCCGCAGCTCGACCAGTCCGACCAGGTTGCCCTCGGAGTCGCGGATGAACGCCTGCCACTCCTCCGAGCCGGCCGGGCCGAGCGTGTCGTCGGTGTGCACGAAGATGCAGTGGGGCTCGGACTCGACGGTGACTCCCTGCGACCGCAGTGTGTCGACCCGCGCGTCGAGGTCGGACACGCCGAAGTAGTGCACCGCGGTCGGAGCGCCGCCCTCGAGCAGCAGCCGCACCCCACCGAGATCGAAGAACAGCAGCCCGGGCGGGTCGAACACCGCCGTGGGCGGGACACCCAGCAGGGACTCGTAGAACGCGGAGGCGCGGGTCAGGTCCTCGGCCCGCTGGGCGATCTGGATCAACGTGTTGCGGGAGCCTGAGCCCGCGCCGGTCTCCGCCACTAGCTCAACACCTCGTCGACCGCGGTCAACGGACCACCGGCGTCACCGGTGTTCACCACCCCGGCCGGCTCGATCAGGATCGACTCGGTCGGGACCGTCGCCACGGGTCGGTGCTCGACCCCGCGGGGCACGACGTACAG
>JAHEXO010000060.1:0-940 GCA_023252065.1 Nocardioides sp.
GCTCCACCTCGGAGACCTCGACCGGGATCCGGCTGTACTCCCGTGACCTCTACGCCCGGCTCGAGGCCGAGACCGGGCAGGCCACGGGGTTCAAGCCGGTCTGGCTGATCGAGGCCGCGGCGGATGCCGACCGGCTGCATGAGTACCGCCGCGTGGCGGCGTTCCAGCGTCACCTCGGCCTGGAGGTCGAGGAGATCGGCCCCCTGGAGATGAAGGACCTCTTCCCCTGGGCCGAGACCGACGACCTGCTGGCCGGCTTCCACGTCCCCGGCGACGGCCGGGTCAACCCGGTCGACCTCACCCAGTCGCTGGCGCGCGGAGCGAAGAACCTCGGCGTCCGGGTCATCGAGGGCGTCCGGGTCGAGGACGTGCTCATCGAGGGCGGCGAGGTGCGCGGGGTGCGGGTCGGTGGTTTCGAGACAGGCGCCAGGGCGTCTTCCTCAACCAGCGACCCGGGGGACGTTCGGACCGGCGGCCCGGGCGACACACAGGTCATCGAGTGTGAGTACGTCGTGAACTGCACCGGCATGTGGGCCCGCGAGCTCGGCGAGCGGAGCGGTGTCGTGATCCCCAACCAGGCCGCCGAGCACTACTACCTGATCACCGACACCATCGACGGCATCGACCCGAACGCGCCGATCTTCGAGGACCCCGCGTCGTACGGCTACTACCGCGAGGAGGGCGGCGGGATGATGGTCGGCCTCTTCGAGCCGCACGCCGCGGCCTGGTCGGTCGACGGCATCCCGCGGTCGGCCTCGTTCACGACCTTGAAGCCGGACTGGGACCGGATGAGCCCGTTCCTGGAGAAGGCGATGGCGCGGGTGCCGGTGACCCTCGAGGTCGGCGTGCGGACGTTCTTCTGCGGACCGGAGTCGTTCACCCCCGACCTCGCGCCCGCGGTGGGCGAGGCGCCCGGCATCCACCACTACTTCGTCGCAGC
>JAHEXO010000060.1:950-8566 GCA_023252065.1 Nocardioides sp.
ACTCCGTCGGTGTCCTGTCGGCCGGCGGCCTCGGCCAGGTGCTCGCGCACTGGATCATCTCCGGGCTGCCTGACGTCGACGTCACGGCGTGGGACTTAGCCCGCTTCCGCGCCGACCAGCTCGACCCGGCGTACCGCCGCGAGCGCACGACCGAGATCCTCGGCACGGTGTACGCCGCGCACACCCCGGGCAAGCAGCTGCTCACCATGCGCAACCGACTGCTCTCCCCCGTGCACAGCCGGCTCGTCGAGAACGGCGGCCTGCTGCGCGAGGTGTCCGGCTGGGAAGGCGCCGACTGGTTCGCCGGCTACGGCATCGTGCCCGAGGCGGAGCCGACGTGGGGCCGGGCCCCGTGGTTCGAGGAGTGGCGCCAGGAGCACCACGTCGTCCGCGAGGGCGTCGGGCTGATGGACATGTCGTTCATGGCGAAGTTCGCCGTCTCCGGCATCGACGCCGGCGCGATGCTCGACCACCTGTCGGCCGGCGACGTGAACGGCGAGCCCGGCTGGATCACCTACACCCAGTGGCTCAACGACGACGGCCGGATCGAGGCCGACCTGACCGTCTCCAAGCTCGTCGACCACCGGTTCCTCGTGATCGCCTCCGACACCGCGCACGGCCACGTGCGCGCCATGCTCGAGCGCGAGGCTCGCGACCGCGCGGTCGTCGTCCACGACGTGACCCGCGACTTCGCACAGCTCAACCTCCAGGGCCCGCTGTCGCGCGATGCCCTGGCGACCCTCACCGACGCGGACCTCTCGACCGACGCGTGGCCCTTCCGCGGCGTACGCGAGATCTCGGTGGCCGGGGTGCCCGTCATCTGCGCACGGATCACCTACCTCGGCGAGCTCGGCTACGAGCTCTACGTCGCAGCCGACCGGGCTCTCGAGCTGTACGACGCGCTGGCCGCCGCCCCGGGGGTGCGGCCGGTCGGGCTCAAGGCGCTGGCGTCGCTGCGGATGGAGAAGGCCTACCGCGACTACGGCCACGACATCGACAACACCGACTGCCCGCTCGACGTCGGCCTCGGCTTCGCCGTCGCGTGGGACACGGACTTCCGTGGCAAGGCGGCCCTGGCCGCCCGCCGGGAGGCCTTCCCATCCACGCAGCGGCTGGTGCAGCTCCGGCTGCTCGATCCGGAGCCGCTGCTCTTCCACGCCGAGCCGGTGCTGCGCGACGGGGTGGTGGTCGGCTACGTCCGCGCCGCGTCGTACGGCTGGACGCTGGGCGCCTCCGTCGGGCTGGCCTTCGTGACCTCCGACCAGCCGGTCACCAAGGACTGGCTGGACGCCGGGCCGTGGGAGGTCGACATCGCCGGGCAGCGGTGGGCGGCCGAGGTGTCGCTGCGGCCGATGTACGACCCGACCAGCGCCCGGGTGCGGGTCTGACCGCTGTCGAATTCCCCGCCTGAGCGGGGAATTCGGTGCTTAGTGGCCCCAATTTCCCCCTACAAGTGCAGAGTTCCCCGCCTGAGCGGGGATTTCTGTGGGGCGGGGCCGCCTCCTACTTCGGGGGCATCCGAATGCCACCGTCGACCCGGACCACGGCGCCGTTCATGTAGGAGTTGCGCACACACTCCAGGACCATCGAGGCGAGCTCGTCGGGATGTCCGAGCCGCCGGGGGAACAGCACCGACTCCCCCAGCCGCGCCTTGAACTCCTCGGCCTTCTCGCCCTCGCCGTAGATCGGGGTGTCGATCAAGCCGGGCGCGACGGTGTTGACCCGTACGCCGATCGCGGCGAGGTCGCGGGCCACGGGCAAGGTCATGCCGACGATGCCACCCTTGGAGGAGGAGTACGCCGCCTGCCCGATCTGGCCGTCGAACGCCGCCACGCTGGCCATGTTGACGATCGCGCCGCGCTCGCCGGAGGGCAGCGGGTCGAGCCGGGACATCGCCGTACCGGCGATCCGGGTCGTGTCGAAGGTGCCGACCAGGTTGATCGCTATCACCAACTTGTACAGCTCGAGGTCGTGGGCCGCGTCGTAGGTGCCGTCGCGCCCGACGGTGCGCGCGGCTGGGCCGATGCCGGCGGAGTTGACCAGGATCCGCAGGTCACCGAGCCCGGCTGCCTGCTCGACGGCCGCGATGATGTCGTCGGTGCTCGTCACGTCGACGTGGGCGAACGCCCCGCCGATCTCCTCGGCCAGCGCCTTGCCCTTGTCGTCCTGGACGTCGGCGGCCACGACGGTCGCGCCGGCAGCGGTCAGGTGGCGGGCGACGGCGGCGCCGATGCCCGACGCGGCACCGGTGACGAGGGCTACGGAACCTGCGATCTCCATGTCGCGGAGCCTAGCGAGCGGGTCGCGTGCACCCTCACAGCGAGGTCTCGCCCTGCGCGACGATCACGGCGGGTCCGCTGAGGAAGACCCGGCCGGCGTCGTCGAGGGTGACGCCGAGCGTCCCGCCCGGTACGTCGACCCGGCAGCGCCCGGGCCGGCCTCCGGCTGCGGCGACGGCCGCCGCGCAGGCACCCGTGCCGCACGACCGGGTCTCACCTGAGCCGCGCTCGTGCACCCGCATCGCGATGTGCTCGCGCCCGCGGCGCACGACGAACTCGACGTTCACGCCCTCGGGGTAGAGCTCCGCGTCGTACGCCGGCTCGTCCCACAACCGTCCGGCCTCGGCGAGGTCGTCGACCATCACCACCGCATGCGGGTTGCCCACGTCGACGTGCACGGCAGACCACGACCGGCCGTCCACCGACACCTTGGTCTCGCCGTGGATCGTGGCGACCCCGAGGTCGGCGGTGAAGGTGTCGCCGTTACGGGTCACCTCCTTCACGCCGGCCCGGGTGGCGAGGCGCACCGGACGGTCGGCGGGCACCAGCCCCTCGTCGTACAGGTGGAGCGCGAAGACCCGGATCCCGTTGCCGCACATCTCGGCGGCCGACCCGTCGGCGTTGCGGTAGTCCATGAACCACTCGGGCAGGGGGTCCGTATCAGGCCACCTCGCGAGCAAGCTCGCTTCGGTCTCGCTCCTCACGCTGCGCTCCGACTCTGTCGGATCCCAGCGCAGTCGCTCGGTTCGGATCACACGGAGGACGCCGTCGCCACCGATCCCCGCACGGCGGTCGCACAGGGCGCGGACCCGCTCGGCCGAGAGAGCGCCGTGGACCGTGCCGTCATGGTCGGGCAGCAGCACGAAGTCGTTCTCCGTGCCGTGGCCCTTGAGGAACGGGTAGCTCACGCTCCTAGTCTGGCAGCCCAGTACCAGTCACCCCGCCGGGTGTCGGACCTCGATCGCCGGTGGCGCGGACCGCCTCGGCTGCCCGCTCGAGGCGCTCGGGGTCGTCCCACTGCACCCAGACCACCCGCGGGTCCTTGCGGAACCAGCTGTCCTGCCGCCGCGAGAAGCGCCTCGTCAAGCGCACCGTCGCCTCGATCGCCTCGTCGAGGGTCGTCTCGCCGGCGAGGTACGACGCCACCTCGCGGTAGCCGATCGCGGTCGAGGCCGTGCGGCCCCCCGCGAGACCGGCGTCGAGGAGCCGGCGTACCTCGTCGACGAAGCCCGCCTCGAACATCACGCGCACCCGCTGCTCGATCCTCAGGTCGAGGGTGGGCCGGTCGATGTCGATGCCGATCTGCACGGAGGCGGGATCGACGTAGGCGTGCTCGGGCAGCGACGCGCTGTAGGGCCGCCCGGTGATGGTGACGACCTCCAGCGCGCGGACGATGCGCCGGCCGTTGTCGGGCAGGATCCGGGCGGCTGCCTCTGCGTCGACCTCGGCCAGGCGGTGGTGCAGGGCGGCCGGGCCGACCTCCGCCAGCTCGGCCTCGAGGGCGCGCCGTACGACGGGGTCGTTGCCCGGGAAGTCGAACCGGTCGAGGACGGCGCGGGTGTAGAGCGCCGACCCACCCACCAGCACCGGGGTCCGGCCGCGGGCCCGGATGTCGGCGATCGCTGTCCGGGCCAGGGTCTGGAACTCCGCGACCGTCAGCGGCTCGGTGACCTCGAGCAGGTCGAGCAGGTGGTGCGGGATGCCGCGTCGCTCGTGCTCGGGCAGCTTGGCGGTGCCGATGTCCATGCCGCGGTAGACCTGCATCGCGTCGGAGTTCACCACCTCCCCGTCGAGGCGCTCCGCGAGGTCGAGCGAGAGCCCGGACTTGCCGGCCGCGGTCGCGCCCACCAGCGCGACGATCGGCGACAGCGGCTCGGCGGACATGCGTGGAGTCTGGCCTACTCTGGGGACATGCCGGAGGTGCGGGAGGACGAGTTCGACGAGGACTACGGCCCCGACGACGACGCCCCGCCCTACTGGTACCCGGGCCAGACGATGCCCCCCGAGGCCCGGCGGATCGGCCTGAGCCACCACGTCCCCGACGGCGCGCTCCTCGACTTCGCCGGCCGACTCGACTCCACCAGGCCCTTCCACCGCGCGGTGGCCTGGGTCCTGCTCGTCGTCTTCGCCATGCCGGTGGTGCTCTACGTCGTCCGCCTCGTCGAGGCCGTCCACACCTGACCCCGGAACCGCCGCCGCTGGTTGAGGAGGTCGCCCTGGCGACCGTCTCGAAACCACGCGGCCCCGCCGGCTCGCGGGAGGCGGTCTAGCCTCGGCGCATGGTCGATCGGTTCCGGGTGGTCCCGGCGTCCTACGTCTACCTCACCCGCGGGGGCGCGACGACCGAGGTGCTGCTCCAGCTCCGGCGCAACACCGGCTACATGGACGGCCACTGGGCAGCGGCCGCGGCCGGGCACGTCGAGCGCGGCGAGACGGCGTACGACGCGGCGCGGCGCGAGGCGCGCGAGGAGATCGGCGTCTCGGACCTCGACCTGGAGTTCGTGACCTCGATGCAGCGCACCCAGCACGCCGACCCGATCGACGAACGCGTCGACTTCTTCTTCACCGCCCACTCGTGGACCGGCGAGCCGCGGATCGTGGAGCCGGCGAAGTGCGAGGCCCTCTCCTGGTTCTCGCTAGACGCTCTACCGGACCCGGTGGTGCCGCACGAGCGGTTCGTGCTCGAACGCCTGGCCGAAGGGCTCCCGGCCTACACCACCTTCGGGTTCTGAGCGGCCGCCACGCCTGCCCGGAGGAGGAGGCGGCTCCACTAGCCTCGTGTCGTGCCCGAGTCCTCCGCTGCCATCCCCGAGGGCGCGCTGCTGCTCCACATCGGCCCTCACAAGACCGGTACGACGGCCATCCAGGGGCTGCTGGCGGCGGCCCGGGACGACCTGGCCGCCCACGGGGTGACCTACCCGGGCCGGGCCAGCGCCCACCACGACGCGGCTCGCGTCCTGATCGACCGACCGGCCGGCTGGCGGCACGACAGCGCCCCGCTTCCCGGCGAGGGCGTGTGGGAGGACCTCGTGCACACGGTCCACACCACACCCGGGCGGGTCGTGGTGAGCAGCGAGTTCTTCGCGCTCGCCGACGCCGAGCAGCGCGCCCGGGCGGTCGACGCGCTCGGTCGCGACCGGCTCCACCTGCTCGTGGCAGCGCGCAACCCCGGCTCGATCGCCCTGTCCACCTGGCAGCAGGTGCTCCGTGACGGCAAGACAGGAAGTCTCGACGGCTGGCTCGAGGAGCGCTTCCGCAGGCCCGAGCCCCAGCTCGCCACGCAGGGCTTCTGGTCCTGGGCCGACACCGCGACGCTCGTGGACGGCTGGTCGAACGTCGTCGACCTCGACCGGATCAGCGTCGTGGTCCTCGACGAGACCGACCGCACCCTGCTCCCCACGACCTTCGAGCAGCTGCTCGGACTGCCGCCCGGCCTGCTCGCGGGTCACCCGCCACCGAACCAGAACCGCAGCCTCACCGCCCCCGAGGCCGAGCTGCTGCGCCGCGCGATCGCCCTGACCAAGCCGCAGCTCAGCTGGGACGAGTTCTCACTGTTCTTCCGGATGGGCTACGCGCGACGTCTGCACGACGCCCGGGTCCCACCCAAGGACGAGCCGCGCCCGACGCTCCCGCGCTGGGCCGCCGAGCAGGCCACTACCGAGGCCACCGCCAGCATCGACCGGCTGAGGGCGAGCGGAGTCACCGTCATCGGCGACCTCGAGCACCTCCAACGGATCCCGCCCGCCGCCGATGCCGAGCCCATCGACCAGGTGCCGATCGACCTGGCTGCCGAGGCCCTGGCCGGTGTGATCACCGCGGGCCAGCGCCGGATCCGCCGTTCCGCGGCCCGGGCCGACAAGCTCGCCGCCACGCAGCGGCGTCTCCGCAGGGCGGAGCGCCGGATCGCAGAGCTCACCACGACCGACGGTTCCAAGGCCCTGGACGGCGTCCCGGCCCGTGAGCTCGCAGCCGCTCTGCGAGCGCGGGTCCGCGCCCGGCTCACCCGAGGCACCCGGGTCCCCCCGGCCGAGCAGTGAACAGCCCGGCCCGGCCCCGCTTCAGCCTGGTCGGCGCGGCCTCCGACGTCGGTCGCCACCTGCCGGACTTCATCGCCTCGCTCGAGGCCCAGACCCACGGCCTCGACGACGTCGAGATCATCATGGTCGACGACGGCTCCACCGACGACTCCGCCGAGATCCTCGACGCCTGGGCCACCCGCCGCCCCGACACCGTCCGCGTCCTCCACCAGGCCAACGCCGGACAGGGCGCCGCCCGCAACGCCGGCATCGCCGTGGCCACCGGCGAATGGATCTCCTTCCCCGACCCCGACGACACCCTCGCCCCCACCTACCTCGCCGAGGTCGCCGACTTCCTCGACACCCACCCCGACGCCGACCTCGTCGCCTGCCGCCGCCTGATGTGGAACGAGGAGACCGACCGCAAGCGCGACGAGCACCCCCTGCGGTCGATGTACCGCGGCAACCCCTACGTCGACCTCGCCCAGACCCCCGAACGCTTCCACGGCCACTCCCCCACCAGCTTCTTCCACCTCGACCGCGTCCGCCACCTCGACCTCACCTTCGACACCCGGATCCGCCCCAACTTCGAAGACGGCCACTTCAACTGCCGCTACCTCCTCGACCACCCCCATCCCCAGGTCGGCTTCCTCGAGACCGCCACCTACCACTACCGCCTCCGCGCCGACGGCAGCTCCACCGTGCAGACCTCTCGGGCCGACGTGCGCCGCTACACCACCGTCCCCGAGCACGGCTTCGTCGACCTCGTCCGTACGGCGACCGCCCGCTACGGCAGGGTGCCGGGCTGGCTCGCGAGCTGCCTGATCTACGAGCTGCTCTGGTACTTCAACACCCCCGACGCCGCCGCCGGTGAGGGCCGCCCGATCGACGGCCCGCTGGCCGACCGCTTCCACGAGCTGATCGGCGAGGTCCTCGGCTCGATCGACGTCGAGGAGGCGCTCCCCTACGCGTCGCCGTTCGTGCCCCTCGCCGCGAAGCTCACCATGGCGCACGGCTACGAGCCCGAGGCATGGCACGACCCGTTCGTGCAGCTCGGACACCTCGACGTCACCCAGGAGCTGGTCCGGGCCTCCTACTTCTTCACCGGCGAGCAGCCCGAGGAGACGTGGTGGGCCAACGGCGAGCCGATCATCCCGCTGCACGCCAAGATCCGCGACTTCTGCTACTACGGGCGGGTGATGGTGCACGAGCGCATCGCGTGGCTGCCCACCGACCGCACCCTGACCGTCGACCTCGACGGCAGCCCGACCGACATCGTCTACGAGCGCCCCCACGGCCCCGTACGCGTGGCCCCGGCCGG